>JAUCQC010000257.1 GCA_030372965.1 bacterium | reverse complement strand
TGTGTATAAGAGACAGGCTTCTGGGCGCGTGGCGCACGCCGCCCGACTTCGACAACCGGGTGTATCTGTCCCCCGAGGGGTACCACCGGTCCTACCGGCTTCAGGACCCGACCTCGGAGGAGGGGTCGCGGGGATACGACAACCCCTTCTTCGTCGTGAACCGGCAGATCAACTCCAGCAAGGTGGGCCGCGCGTTCGGGAACGTCAAACTGGATTACGATCCCGTGCGGTGGATCCACCTGAATTACACGCTGGGCAACGATTATTCGAGCGACGAGCGGCGCACGCTCTTCCCGAAGGGCAGTTCGTCCTATCCGGACGGCCGCATCGCGCGTGAAATCTTCAACGTCGTCGAGACGGACGGCCATTTCACGGCCGAGGCCACGCGGAACTTCCGGCCGGCGGACCTGCGTCTGAACCTTCTGCTCGGCCATCAATGGAACCAGCGCCGATTCGAGCAGTTCTCCGTGTTCGGAGAGCAGATCGGCGCTTCCGGATTCGACCAGCTCAACAACGTGTCCACATCGCTTCCGTACGAGTACGAGGAACTCGTGCGGGACGAATCGTTCTTCGGCGTGACCTCCGTGGATCTGTACAAACAGCTGTACCTTTCCGCGGGCCTGAGGAACGACGGGTCGTCCACGTTCGGGAAGAGCAAAAAAAGGCACTGGTATCCCAAGGCCAGCGCGGCCTGGGAATTCACCAACATGGGAATGTTCAAGAAACGGGCTTCGCCCCTCGACTTCGGTAAACTCCGTTTCGCGTACGGCGAGGCGGGCCAGCAGCCGGATCCGTACCTCACCATCACCGCCTACTCCACATCCATCTACACGGACAGCTGGATACAGCCGAACGGCGGCCTGACCCCGTTCGCGTACGGCTTTCCGGGATTTCACAGCACCTACCTCCGCGGAAACGAAAACATCCTACCGCAGCGGTCCAAGGAATGGGAAAGCGGAATCGACCTGGGCTTCTTCGACGGACGCCTCGGAATGGGCGCCACGGTTTACGACAACCGCACCGAGGACGTGATCTACCAGTTCCCGGTGGCCACTTCGACGGGGTACTACCAGCAGCTGAAAAACGGCGGATTGATCTCGAACAAAGGACTCGAATTGAACCTCGACGTCCGGCCGGTTTCCACCCCGAATTTCCAGTGGGATCTCGGCCTGGTCTGGGCGAAAAACAGGAACCGGGTCGAACAGCTCGACGGCGCGGACTTCATCTTCATCCAGGGTTTCGAGACATCCTGCTACGCCCAGGAAGGATACGCCATGAGCATATTCCGGGGCGCGGATTTCGTGCGCTTCGGCCGCGGATGCACGGTGCAGGACGCGGACGGCAACGCGGTGTCGATCGACGACGCGTACACGGGCTGGAAGAAGGGCGACCTGTACATCGCGGAGGACGGCTTCCCGCTCCAGGACCCCGAGGACCGGGTGATCGGCGACCCCAATCCGGACTGGACCGGAAGCATCCGCAACAGCGTCAAGCTCTTCAACAAGGTCACGGTTTCGGCGCTGGTCGACATCAAGCAGGGCGGCGACGTGTACAACGGGACAAAGGGCGCCCTGATCTTCTTCGGCACCCATGAGAGCACCAACCTGGAGAATCCGGACCTCGACGGAAACATGGCCCGCGGCAAGCCGCACGTCTTCGAGGGCAAGGGACCGGGCGCCGGTACCCGTGTCTTCCTGGACCAGAACACGTGGTACGCCTTCGGCCTGGGCAATTCATTCAACGGTCCGGACGCCCAGTTCGTCGAGGACGGAAGTTTCGTGAAACTCCGGGAGGTGGCGGTCTCGTACAACCTGCGGCATCCGGCCCTCACCCGCTGGACCGGGCTTTCGGACATCGACATCCGTCTCAGCGGCCGCAATCTGGTCACGCGGACGAAATACTCGGGCATCGATCCGGAAACGAACATTTCGGGAAACGAGAACTGGCGCGGGCTGGATTATTTCAACAATCCGCAGACGCGCTCGTACATGTGCACGCTGCGGTTGAATTACTGATCCGGCGCATCATCACAAACAAGAGGGACGTCCCATGAAAAATTACCGATTGATCGCGCCCCTGGCGCTCCTTCTCATGGCCGGATGCTCCAAGGACTTTCTGGAGAGCCCGGAGGTTCAGAAGGATCCCAACCGGGCCACCGAGGTCACCGCGGACCAGCTTTTCAACGGAATCCAGGTCAAGACCTACTTCCTTCAGGAGGGGTCCCTGTCCCGCACGCTCGGGATCTGGATGCAGTCCCTGGCCGGAACCGACCGCCAGACCGGCTCTCTTTCCGAGTACGAGATCGTTGAAACCGACCTTGCGGATGAAATGGAGGAGGTTTTCATCCAGGGCGGCCTGGTGGACATCAAGGAGCTCCGGTCCAAGACGCAGGCCGCGGGCAACCGCGTCTATGCCGGAATCGCCAAGTTCCACGAGGCGTTCAATATCGGCATGGCCGCGAGCCTCTGGGGCGATTTCCCCTATTCCGAAGCCTGCTCCGACGTGGAGACCCCGAAACTGGACCGCCAGAGCGACATTTACGCGTCACTCCAGGCGCTTCTCGACGAGGCCATCGCGGATCTGGAGAGCGGCGAGAAGGGAACCACGCTGGCCTCGAGCCCGGTCAATGACGTGAACTACGGCGGGGACGCCCGGAAATGGGCCGCGGCCTGTCATTCCCCGAAAGCCAGGCTGTACATGCACTGGGCCGAAGTGGACCCTGCCAATTACAGCCGCGCGGAGGCGGAGGCGGCCCTGGGCATCGCGTCACCCGCGGACAACTACCAGGCGAAGCACACGGCGAGCCTGAACGAGGAATTCGGGTACTACACGTATCAGAACCAGCGGGATTCGTACATCCGGGCCGGAAGCCACATGGTGGAACTGCTGAAGGCGGACAACGACCCCAGGCTGGCCCTGTATTTCGACCGGGACGGGGCCGGGCAGTACACGGGCGCCGCACCGGGCGAACGCAACGTGAACGCGTCCATGCTGAGCGCGGCCGTGTTCCTCAATCCGGCCCATTCGTTCGACCTGCTCACCTGGGAGGAAACGCGCCTGATTCAGGCGGAATGCGCCTTCAAGACCGGAGACGAATCGGGCGCCGCGGCACTGCTGAATGAGGTCAGGCGCGGCATCGAAACACGCTGGGGGTTCGACGCGGGCGCGCTCGGGGACGCTTCCGGTCTGACGGGAGACGGTCTGTTCGACGCGGTGATGAATGAGAAGTACATCGCGCTTTTCCTGAACATCGAAGTGTACAACGACTGGAAGCGTACGGCCCGTCCGGTTCTGGTCCCGTACGGCGGCGGCAACCCGGTCAACCGTATTCCGCACCGCATCTACTACAGCAACGACGAGCGGAACGCGAACCCCAACATCCCGGTTCCATCGGCCCAGCCGCTCCGCAACGAAAACGATCCTCTCTGAGGGAGGGAGGCCGCCTTCGGGCGAAAACCGACTCACCCATGCCACTTCCACGAAAAAGCCCGCTTCCGAGCGGGGCTTTTTCGTGGAAGTCCCGTCGTGATTACGCTCCATAAAAAAAGCCCTCTCTCGAGGGCTTTTGTACGCCAGTTGGGAGTTGAACCCAAAACCTTTGGCTCCGGAGGCCAACGCTCTATCCAATTGAGCTACTGGCGCGCAACGGACCGTATTATAACACAAATAAACCGCTTTGTCAAGTCTTTGCCGGGAAAAGTTTTATCAGCTCGGCCTGCGACGGTTTCGGGGTCAGCAGGCTGACGCTCAGGAGGCTCAGAACGGACACGGCCAGAGCCGGAAAGATCGAGGGGACGCCCCATGGATCCCCTCCCTGAATGACATCCGGCCGGACGGCGGGGACCACAATCTCCAGAATCAGGGCCGTCAGGGCTCCCGAAATGATGGAGGCGAGGCCGCCAGCGCGCGTGGCGCGTTTCCAGGCCAGAGCGGCGAGAAGCGCGGGCGTGATCGAGACGCCGTACATGGTGTAGGCGAAATAACTGTACCGGAGCACGGAAATGGGCTTGTGCAGGACGGTCGGTATGAAAATCATCGCGAAGGCCGCGAGCCCGAGAGCCACCACCACGATTTTCTGAAAAGCGACGGAACGCGACGCGTCGGGTTTCCGCCGGCTGAACGGCTCCACGATGTCCCGCAGCACGTTGGTGCTGGGCGACAGCAGGTAGTTCATGCCCGTCGAGATCACCACGGCGCAGGCGGCGGCGAGCAGCAGGAGCCCGACCGGCGCGGGCACCATGTGCTTTGCGGCCTGCAGCACCATGGACGCCGGATCCTTCGCCGGGTCGCCCCAGAAACGGGCGGCCGCGAACACCGCGATGACCACGACCACGATCTCGACCACGATCGTGCCGACGATCCAGAGGGCGACCGCCTGACGCGCGTCCTTCGGGGTTTTGGCGCTGTAGAATTTCTGGTACATGGACTGGACGCCCATCAGAAGCATCATGGTGGCGAGAAAGTAGCCGAACGCCTTGAGTGCGGGGTGGGCGCCGAAATCCGGGCTGAATACCTGGAAATGCCCCGGCGGCAGGGCGGCCTTCGCCTGCGCCAGGCCTCCGGCGTTCGCGATGACGAACGGGACGGCCGCCACGCACGCGGTCACGATGAGGATGCCGTTCGGCAGGTCCGTGTACGCCACGGCCACCATTCCGGCCAGGGCCGTGAACGCGATCACGAAAAAGGCGGCGATCGCCTGGCCCCACTCCACGGAAATGCGCCCCTCCGTGGCCACGTTGAGGATGTACCCGCCCGCGCGGAACTGGTAGCTGACGATGGTGACGAAGGCGATGATGAGCGCGACGGCCCCGAACACCCTGGCGAAACGGCCGTACCGGATTTCAAGGATGTCGCCGATCGTGTACTGGCCGAAGGTCCGTATCTTGGCCGCCAAAAAATAGATGAGCGCGATGCCGAGCCAGGCGCCCGCGGGGAGCCAGAGCGAGCTGAATCCGGCCCTGTAGGCGTATTCGGCCCCCGCGATGAAGGTGCCGGAACCGATCCACGTGCAGATCAAAGTGAAGACCATGACCCGGATGGAAAGGGACCGGCCCGCGACCATGAAATCGTCCTTTGTTTTCACGCGCCGAGAACGGACGATGTTGAATCCCATCAGGACGACGAGATAAGCCAGTATCACCCACAGGGTCCACGTCATGCCGCCTCCTTATGCCTCGATCCGGATCAGTTCGTTCTGCTCCTCGCCCGCCACCACCACTTCCCCGCCGAGCGTGATGAAAACGTCCACTTCGGTGCGCACCGCCATCTTCCCCTCGAGATAGATGCCCGGTTCGACGGAAAAGCAGATTCCCGGAATCAGCCGGCGTTCCTCCCGGGTTTCGAGATTGTCGATGTGCACACCGTTCCCGTGCACATTCTCGCCGATGGAGTGGCCGGTGCGGTGGATGAAATGGGGTCCGTACCCGGCGTCCCGGACCACCCGTCGGCAGGCATCGTCCACTTCCCATCCGTAGCAGGGGATTCCCCCGGCGAACCGTCCGCGGACGAAGGACACGGCCGCGTTTCGGGCGTCCCGCGCGATCCCGAAAATCCTCTGATATTCGGCCGGAGGTTCGCTTCCGACATAGCCGCACCAGGTGATGTCCGCGAATATCGCCCCGGGTTCGTCCTGCTTCGCCCAGAGGTCGATCAACAGGGTGTCGCCCTTCCGGATCGGACGCGCGTTCGAAGGCGTCGGCTCAAAATGCGGATTCGCGGGATGATCGTTCACGCCAACGATGGGAAATTCGTCCATGCAGGTCAGTTTTTCCTCTTCAAAACGCCGGACAATGAACCTCTGGAGTTCATATTCGGTCAGCGTTTTCCCTTCCCGAAGGGAGCGACGCACCCGGTCAAAGGCCTCGTCCTTGATCTGATGGATGAGGCGGCTGGCTTCGAGATGCGAACGGTAGCCCTCCTCCGAAATCACGGCTTCGAACAACTGGACCAGGTCCGCCGAGGAAACCACTTCGTGTCCGAAACCGCGGACGAGCTCGACGGTTCCCGCGTCGACCAGGGCGACATAGGGGATGCTGTTCAATGGTGAATACTGCATGGCGATGCGTTTGGACGAAGGACCGAGCATGCGCCTCAGCTCTTCGTGAAGCTCGGTCCAGGCCAGGTAGGCTGTCTTTCGGCCTGGAAGCCCGTCAAGTTTCGTCGGCTCCACGCGATGCACGAGCCGGACCGGTTCCCCCACGGCCGGGATGAAATAAAACCACCTGCGGCTGGTGAATTTGCCGAAATCGAGACCCAGAACACGGTAAGCGATCGGATCCCGGTTGTGAAAATCGCAGAGCAGCCAGCCGTCGATTTTCAGATCGGCCAATACATTCTGAATCGTCTTGAGTTCCATGGTTCAGGGCTCCTGCGGGACGTCTCCGACCGCGGGCCGTGAGGGGTGAAACCCCGTGTCCACGGTGTACGGAGAAAAAGGCCCGTGTATGAGGTCGATCAGCCGGTTCCGATCCTCCGGCCTCAGGCTGTTTCCGAACCGGCGCAGAAAATCCTCGGCAATGAACCGGCAGTGGCTGCGAAGAGAGTCCAGATCGGATTGATGCGGGGATCCGGAGACGAGATTCCGGAAACCATCGGGATTGAACAGAAGCCGTCGCGTAATCGCGCGCGCTTCCGCGCGATCACCCGGGGATGCAGGATACCGAAACACAAAACCGCATATTTCCAGATCCGGGAGCATTCCGCGGAGCAAACAAGGGGACAAATCCATCGAAAGGCACGCGGGACGGGAATTGACGTTGTTGCGCAAGATACGCCAAAAACCGGACATGACCCCCCTTGAGTAACTTGCTATTGAAGCTTCCGGGCGGGGGTGCGCATCCGAATAGTGCAACCCCTCGGCTGTCAGGTACAATCCGTGCTTCCTGGCAACCGACTCCGTGAACCAGAGCCGGTCCAGAAATCCCATGGGAAGTACCGCGACATCGCGCCTGTACCCGTGAACAGACTGCCAATACAGGACACTGTCCGTGTCCGCAAGGGAGCCGGTGAAGAGCACGGCTTTTTCAGGGCACGAATCCAGCAACAGGCGGCCGTATTCGATCATCCATTCCGGGAATCCGCCACTGTCCCTGATTTTGCGGCAAACAGCGGCCGTTTCCCGCCAGCTTCCATTCCGGAGGGCGACTTCCATTTCCGCTGAAAAGCGGGCGTGGGCAATCCGGTATTCCCCGGAAACGGCCGGGCGGTCTGCCGCGGCCGTACCGGACACGGCCAGAATCGTCCAAACCGCGATTCCGGGAAAAAACGCGAAACGGATCTTCCATAGGTGGGACGATGGAAACGCCATGTTCCCCCGCAGGGTCAGGCCAGTTTGTATCCGATTTTACGGAGAAATTCCATCCGGTTCCGGACGTCCTCCGGTTTTTCGGTTCCGAGCGGAGGCTGCCCGTCGATCACGCCCAGGATGCCCCTGCCCCGCTCGTTCTGCGCCACGATGACATCCGTGGGATTGGCCGTGGCGCAGAAGATACGGCAGATCTCGGGGATCTGACGCAGAGCCGGAAGCACGCTGACCGGAAAGACATTCCCGAGAAAGACGATGAAGGCGTGGCCCGCGCCGATGCGAAGCAGGTTGGTCTCGGCCAAACGCGTCATCTCCGGGCACGTTCCGCTGAGCCTCAGCAGGCGCGGCCCCGAAGCCTCGCAGAAAGCCAGGCCGAAACGGATGCCCGGAACCGCCTGCACCAGAGTCTCGTGCACGTCCTCGACCGTCTTGATGAAATGGGACTGGCCCAGGATGAAGTTGACCGATTCCGGCTTCTCCACGGTGACGCATTCCAGGTTCACGCTGGACCTCCTTCGCTCGATGACACGGCATCCGGGGATGCCGGCGGCCGTTCCAGGCATGCGGCCGCGGCCAGCAGGTCTTCCTCGCCGAAACGCTTCCCCGTCAGCTGAACGCCGACGGGAAGCCCGTTGCGATCGAGACCCGCAGGGATTGATACCGCCGGAAGCCCGGCCAGCGGCGCAGTGACCGTGAAAATGTCGGACAGGTACATGGCCATCGGATCTTCCGTTTTTTCCCCGAGGCGGAAAGCGGTTGTGGGCGTCGTCGGCCCCAGCACCACGTCGCAATGCCGGAAAACCTCATCGAAATCCCGCACGATCAATGTCCTCGCCTTCAGAGCCTTGCGGTAATAGGCCTCGATGTAACCGGCGGACAGAACGTAGGTTCCCAGCAGGATGCGCCGCTTGACTTCGTTCCCGAAACCCGCGTGGCGGGTCCGGACCGTCATGGCGTCGAGCCCTTCAGCCTCTTCGGCGCGAAGCCCGTAATGGGCGCCATCGTACCGAGCGAGGTTCGAGGACGCCTCGGCCGTGCAGATCAGGTAGTAGGTCGCGATGCCCCAGGGGGCGTGCGGAAGGGAGACCGGCACAAGCCGGCCCCCCGCGCGTTCCAGCCGGCCGGCCGCGTTCTCAACCGCGGCCCGGATGTCCGGGTCCACGCCGTCGTCCAGAAACTCCCTGGGCAATCCGACGGCCAACCCCGTCACCTCCCTGCCGACGGACTCCGCATACCGGGGCACGTGTTCTCCGGAGGAGGTCGCGTCCAGCGGATCCGGGCCGGCCATGACCTCGAGCATGCGGGCCGCGTCCTCAACGGAACGGGAAAGAGTGCCGATCTGATCGAGGGACGAGGCGAATGCAACCAGACCGTGCCTGGAGACGCGTCCGTAGGTCGGACGCAGTCCGACCGTTCCCGTGTGCGCCGCGGGCTGTCGCACGGAACCGCCGGTGTCCGTTCCCAGCGCGGCCATGACCGCTCCGGACGCGACCGCAGCCGCGGATCCGCCGCTCGATCCCCCGGGCGTCCGTTCCGGATCGAGGGGATTCCGAACCGGGCCGAACGCGGAGTTTTCGTTGGAGGACCCCATGCCGAATTCGTCCATATTGGTCCTGCCGACGACCACCGCCCCTTCCGACCGCAGTCGCCGGACGGCCGTGGCCGTGTACGGCGAGACGTACCCCTCCAGCATCCGCGATCCGCAGGTGGTTGGAAGGCCTTCCATGGCGATCAGATCCTTGACCGCCAATATCAGGCCCGCCAGACGGCCCGGACGGCCCGCGGCCACGGTCCGGTCCGCCGCAGCCGCGTCTTCCAGCGCCTGATCGCGGCACAGGCACGTAAAAGCGTTCAACCCTGCGTCGCGTTCCGCCCGCCGGAGCGCCTGCTCCGTCAGCGTCTCGATCCGCACGGCGCCGGAGAGGATGTCCTCGCGGACAGCGGAATAATCCCGGAGAGAATCAGGAAACGGCTGCCGGGACATGCGCTCAGGGCTTGGCGGAATCGTCGGTTTTCCGGTCGTCCGGATCGGGATTCTTGGTGGCATCCTTGAATTCACGGATGCCCTTGCCCAGGCCCCTCGCGAGTTCCGGTATCTTTTTCGATCCGAACAGAAGCAGGACCACCAGCAGAATGATCAACAGTTCAGGCACGCCCAGATTCATCGCTTCTCCTCTCCATGGCGGAGTGCCGCATGAGGACCAGCGGCCGCCGCCGGTTCATCCTTTCAGTTTTCTCTTTTCATCGACGTCGTTTTCATCGATGATTTTGCGCATTTCCTCCCGCGCGTTCAGCGTCATCCGCTGCAGGTCGCGGTATCCTTTTCCCAGCTTGCGCGCCACCTGCGGCAGTTCACGACTGCCGAAAAGCAGCAGAAAAATCAGCAGAACGAGGAGCAGTTCCCCCATGCCGACGGGACCGAACATGCGGTTTTCCTTTCCCGGTCAGGATTCCCTGCGGCTGTCCGCGATGAACAGGCTGAAAAAGGATTCTTCGCCCCGCGCGATGGAAGCGGTCCACTGCAGAATGCCTGAGGCGATGAAGATGCAGAACATCGGGAACAGGGTCCGCTCCGGAAAAGCCAGGGCCAGGCACAGCCCGGCGAGAACAAGGGCCGATTTGACGCTCTGCCACGGGTCGGTCCTGAAGTTCACTTTCGGCCAGTTGTAGGGAATGGCGCTCATCATCAGGAGGGGAACCGCGGCCGCGATGAAAAACCAGGGGAGCAGCGGATTGGAACCGAACCACGCGTTCTGGAAGAGCCAGAATGTCGTGACCGTCATGGCCGAGATGGGAATGGTGAGCCCCAGATATTCGTGGTCCTCGGTCTCGGCGTTCATCACGTTGTAACGCGCCAGACGGTAGGCGCCGCCGAACAGGAAGAGGAAGCTCAGCGGAATGCCGATCATCGGGTGCAGGGGGGTGAAAACGGCCTGGTTCATAAAAACAGCCGGAGCCAGCCCGAATGAAACGATGTCGCAGAGCGAGTCCAGCTGGAGGCCGAAACGGCTCTCGGCGCCCGTCCAGCGCGCCAGCCGGCCGTCGAGCGCGTCGATGATCGCGCAGATGACGACCAGCCATGCGGCCGCGTGAAAATTGCCCTCGATCGACTGAAGGATCGAGAAGAATCCGCAGAACAGATTCAGAAAAGTGAAGGTGCTCGGGATCATCGCCGTGGTTCTAGGATGCATTCAGGAATTCTCCTATGATGGTTTCTCCACCCTTGACGCGCTCCCCGACTTGAACCCGCAGGGTGACGCCCGCGGGGAGAAAGAGCTCGGTCCGGGAGCCGAATTTGATCATGCCGAACCGCTCCCCCCGGCGCACGGTTTCACCCTCCCGGACGCGGCAGACGATGCGCCGCGCCAGTATGCCGGCGACCTGCCGAACGAGAAAACGTCCCGCCGGACTCTCGATTCCGATCTCCATGCGTTCGTTGACAGCGGACGCTTCGGGCTCGAAGGCCCTGCGAAACTCGCCTTTCCGGTACGAACGATAGACCACGCGGCCGTCCACGGGAACTCGATTGACGTGCACGTCCCAGACCGAAAGAAAAATCGCCACCCGCACAGCCTTTCCGCCCATGAAGGACTTCTCCTCCACCTCGGAGATGTCCACGACCTGTCCGTCCGCGGGGGAGACGATTCGGTGACCGCCTTCCGGAACGGTCCGTTCCGGATCGCGGAAGAAATACAGAGTAAACAGCAGGAGCAGGCCGAAAACCGCCCCCGCGATGATAAAAAACCTCCAGTGGGTGAACCGGAACATTACCCACATGAGGACCGCACCGGCCGCACACGCGGCCAGCGCGGACAATGATTCCTTGAACAAACGTCCTCCTGAATTCAACGGTGAATGAATGAGAAGCTTTGCGCTTTGCGCTCTACGCTTGGCGCTTTTCGCCGGGTTCCGGAGACCCGGGTCCCTCCCTTTACCGCACTTCGATGCGTCCTGCCAGATCCTCAAACACTTCGTCCGCGTCCCGTTTTCCGATCTGGAAACGCGACGGGTCCAGCCGTCCGTCCGCGTCCGCGTCCCAGAGCTGACAGGTTTCCGGGCTGATCTCGTCGCCGAGCGCCAGGGTCTCGTTCCGCATGCCGAACTCCAAGACCATGTCCGCGAGCCTCAGATTCCGGCGGCCGAAGAAATCCTTGAGCACCACATTGACCTTTCGCGCCAGCCGGTCCATCTCCTGAACCTGTGCCGGCCTGGCCAGGCCGAGGATCTGTATGTGATCCGCCTGCACCATCGGATGGTGCAGGGCCGGATTTTTCCAGGCCCACTCCAGCAACGGCGTTTCGAAGACCCTGCCCTTCTCGAATCCGTAGCGTTTGCACAGGCTTCCGGACGCGGCGTTCCAGACCCAGACCGTGAGCGGAATCATGTCCAGCCTGCGCACCGCCATTTCACCCGGCCTGGGGACGGAAACGAAATGGGTCGGGATATGATAATTCTCCAGGAAACGGAACAGATGTCCCGAAATGGCGCAGGCGTGCTTGCCCAGGTTTTTCCCCTTGACGGGCTCCCTGCGGTCGCCGGCCGTGGTCTCGTTCTTGAACACCAGCAGGGCGGCATCGTCCCGATTCGTGGCGTACAGGCGCTTGGTCCTGCCTTCCAGCAGCATTTTCCCTTTTCGAATGTCCAAAGCGAACCTCCCTCGTTTTGAATCCGCCGACAGGACGGGTCGCGCCGCGTCGCTAGGAGATCAGGCCGGCCCTCCGGAAAATCCTGTCCACGTGGCGAAGCTGGGCGCCGGGATCGAAACAAGCCTCGATTTCAGCGGGCGTCAGTGTCCTCAGGATCTCCGGGTGACGGCCCGCGGCCGCCCGGAAGGACGCGCCGCTGTTCCAGCAATCCATGGAGAGATCCTGAACGATCCGGTACGCCTCCTCCCGCACGAGCCCCTTCGAAACCAGCGCCAGAAGCAGGGTCTGGGAGAAAACCAGGCCGCCGGTTTTTTCAAGGTTTTCGAGCATGCGCCCGGGATGGACCACCAGCTTTTCAATCAGAGTCGACATCCTGGAAATCATGTAATGCATCAGGATATTGGCGTCCGGGAGAACCACGCGCTCGACCGAGGAGTGGGAGATGTCCCGCTCGTGCCAGAGAGGCTGGTTTTCCATGCCGCAGAGCGCGTAGGACCGCATCAGGCGGGCCAGTCCCGCGATGCGCTCGCAGACGATGGGATTCCGCTTGTGGGGCATCGCCGAGGACCCTTTCTGGCCCTTTGCGAAGTGTTCCTCCGCCTCGAGCACTTCGGTCCTCTGCAGATGCCGGATTTCAACCGCCATCTTCTCGAGCGTGCCGGCGAGCACGGCCAGGACGGCGAGGTACTCGGCGTGGCGGTCTCGCTGGACGACCTGGTTCGACACGGGCGCCGGACGGAGTCCCAGACGGCGGCAGGCCGCCTCCTCGACTTCCGGGTCCAGGTGGGCGAAGGTCCCCACGGCGCCGGAAATCTTGCCGACGGACACGCTCTTGACCGCGGCTTCGAGCCGGCCGATCGAACGGCCGATTTCGTCGTACCAAAGGGCGAGCTTGAGGCCGAAGGTGACGGGTTCCGCGTGCACCCCGTGCGTGCGGCCGATGCAGACCGTGTCCTTGTGCTCCAGCGCCCTGCGGCCGACGTGTTCGCGGAGCCCCCGCAGTCCGCTCAGCAGGAGCCGCCCGGCCTCCACGAGCTGAAGCGACGTGGCCGTGTCCAGAACGTCGGACGAGGTCATGCCCATGTGGATGAAGCGGGATTCGGGCCCGACTTTCTCGGCCACGCTGGTGAGGAACGCGATGACATCGTGCTGCACCGTTTCCTCGATCTCGGCGATGCGGGCCGCGTCGAACCCGGCCCCTGTCTCTTATAAACA
>JAUCQC010000256.1 GCA_030372965.1 bacterium | reverse complement strand
ATACGAGATACACAGCGCTGTCTCGTGGGCTCGGAGATGTGTATAAGAGACAGCAATCATATGATGAAAAATCTGGCACATCCGAAAAACCTTTAATGGATCTGTTTGGGGAGATATCTAGTGTTTTGGAAAAGATAGAGGAGAAAGAAGATACTTTGGCTGAAATACAGGAGTTGACTTTGTTCGATATGCGCAGTAAGACAATTGTGAGCCATCGCGATGTGGGTATCGGCGTGAGTCAGGTTTTACCTGTTCTGGTGAGTTCGTATGCAATGCAAAATCAAATTATCGCAATCGAACAACCAGAAATCCATTTGCACCCAGCACTTCAGGCTGATCTTGGCGATGTTTTTATCGAATCTGCTCTGGGAAGCAATAGAAATAGATTTTTACTCGAAACACATAGCGAACACTTGTTATTACGAATCATGCGTAGAATCAGAGAAACATCAGCGGGGAAATTGCCTGAGGGGTTAATTCCCGTAAGCCCCAGCGATGTAATGGTATTATTCGTCGAACCGAACGACAGGGGCAGTATTATTCACGAAATGCCGTTGAATGAAAGAGGTGAATTGATCAAGCCATGGCCGGGTGGCTTTTTTGAAGAAGACTTTCAGGAGCTTTTTTAAGATGATGTACTTTTATACATTTCTGCAGCCGGAAATATTTTCAGAATCTGCAGATCGTGGCGAAGATTCGATGCAGAATATGGTGTCGATATTAAAAAATTTTTATCAAAATTGTTTTCTTGCCGTTTTTGAAGATGACCGATGGTCTCAATCTATAAAAGAAATACTGGAGAAATGGCCGGAAACGTTTGCGCGTACAAGAGCGAAAAAACTTCTCAAGCAAATGGGAATGCGTAATAGATTTCTTTATTGTATTATTCCAGATTATTCTGGTGTGAAATCTGACCTGGATTGTATGTTTGAACAAGCTGAATCAATACCGCTTGATCTTATAATGGTCATTGATGCAGAAAAAGATCGATCGATTAAAAAAGGTATTGAGTTAACGACATCAAGAGATTATCAGGCTACTTCATTCGAACCGAAGCGATCGGCAATCGCGGTAAAAGGGAAAACCTGCGTTTCAGGCGAAATGGACAATACTTCCTTTTTAAATTATCATTTTGCTAGGGCGTTGAAATATGCATCTGAGATACATATATGCGATAAAATTTGCGGGAGAAGGAATTTAGCGGATAATTATATTTACACCATTAAGCAGTTTATTCCATGGTTGGGGAAAAATTTAGTTTGTCCGGACAAGTGCAAGCTAGTATTTCATTTAGGACAACCAGCAGGCGAGGGAATTGATTTTATATTAAGAAAAATGACCGGTTTTAGACAAGAATCACTTCCGACGACAGAAATAGAATTGCGTTTTTATGGCGATACAGCGGGCATGCCAAATCTGCCTCACCAGAGGTTTATTTTAACCAACCAAATTGCTTTAAATATTGATCGCGGACTCGATTTCCTGGATAGAAACACACATAAATGCAGAGATACTTTCATTAGCTGTCAGGATCCGGGGGAAGCGCAAAAACTTCTTAGACATTTTTCTTCCATGGGCGTTGATGTCCGGAAAGTAAGTTGATATAGTTCCATCCCCATCAGCTTAATCTCAGGTTACATTCAATCGATCGATTTTCAAATTATTGAGTATTCACGTTCAAGTTTCCTGCGTTCGATAATATGCCTTTCACCCACTTGCACGTCCACAGTCATTTCTCCATGATGCGGGGGACCGCGGGGCCGGACGAGCTGTGCCGCAGGGCCAAGGCGGCCGGCATGGACAGCCTGGCGCTCACGGACACGAACGGCCTGTACGGCCTCGTGTTCTTCATCCAGTCCGCGGACGAGGCCGGCATACGGCCGATCGTCGGCGCGGAGGCGGTCGCGGCAGACGGCCGCGCCGTGCTTCTCGTCCGGTCCCAGGAAGGCTACGAAAATCTCTGCCGCATCCTGACACGGGTGCACACGGAGCAGGGCTTCTCCCTCCGGAAGGCGCTTCAGGAATCGTCCGCAGGGCTCGCGGTGCTGACCGACTCCATCCCGTTCCTGTCCGGCCTGAAGGGAAGGCCGCACCTGTACGCCGAGCTGGCCGCCGGACGGCACTGGCGGCCGGTGCTGGCATTCGCCAGGGGCGCGGGCGTGAAAGCGGTCGCGACCGCGGGCGTGTACTTCGCGGAGCCCGCGGACCGGGACTTTCACCGCCTGCTCCGCGCGATCGACCTGAACACCAAATTTTCCCGCCTCCCGGCCCCGGAGGTGGCACCCGAGTCCGCCTGGCTCATGACGCGGGACCAGATGGCCCGCCTGTTCCCCGACGTTCCGGAGGCGCTCGAAAACGCGGCTGCGCTCGCGGACGCGTGCCGTTTCCGCCCCGATTTCTCGCTCGCGCTTCCCGAGGGATTCGACGGCATGACACGGGACGAAACCCTGAGGCATCTCCGCGAAAAATGCCTCGCCGGCCTCAAGCGCCGCCACGGCCGCGTGACCGAAGAGGCCCTGAAGCGGCTCGACTACGAGCTCGACATCATCGGCCGCAAGGGTTTCGCCTCCGTGTTCCTCATCGTCGAGGACATCGTCCGCCGCGCGCCGCGCACCTGCGGAAGGGGATCCGCGGCCGCGAGCCTGGTGTCGTACAGCCTCGGCATCACCCAGGTGGACCCCATCCGCCACAACCTCTTTTTCGAGCGCTTCCTGAATCCCGGCCGGAAGGACCCGCCGGACATCGACGTGGACTTTCCCTGGGACGAGCGGGACGGCGTGCTCGATTATGTGTTCGAAAAGTACGGGCCGGAGCGCTCCGCCATGGTGGCGAACCACGCGGGGTTCCAGCTCCGCGCGGCCGTGCGCGAGACAGCCAAGGTGTACGGACTGCCGGACGCGGAGATCAAGACCGTGACCGACCGGCTCTCGCACCTCTGGTTCTGGGGCGTGGACTCCGTGGAGGAAGTGATCGCGACCCATCCGCTGTTCCGCGGGCTTGACCTTCAGCCGCCCTGGCCCGAGATCCTGTCCAGGGCCTCGCGGCTCCAGGGCGTGCCGCGGCACCTGTCCGTGCACTGCGGCGGCGTGGTGGTGGCGCCCGACGGCATCCTCCGCCACGTTCCCGTGGAGAACGCGCCCAAGGGCGTGGCTATCGTTCAGTGGGAAAAGGACCAGACCGAGGACGCGGGCCTGGTGAAAATCGACCTGCTGGGCAACCGGTCCCTGGCCGTGATCCGCGACGCGCTGGCGGCCGTGCGGCGGAACACGGGCCGGCTCATCGCGTACGAAACCTTCTCCCCGCTGGACGACCCGGAGACGCTGGACCTGATCGCGAGGGGCGACACGCTGGGCGTTTTCTACATCGAGTCGCCCGCCATGCGCCAGCTCCAGAAAAAGACGGGAAAGGGCGACTACGAACACCTCGTCATACACAGCTCCATCATCCGGCCGGCCGCGAACACGTTCATCAACGAGTACATCCGCAGGCTCCGGGGCGAGCCTTACGAGCCGCTCCACCCGGTGCTCGGACGCGTGCTCGGCGAGACCTACGGCATCATGGTGTACCAGGAGGACGTGACCAGGGTCGCCATGGAGCTGGCCGGGTTCTCGGCCGAGGAGGGCGACGGCCTGCGCAAGACCCTGTCCAAAAAGCGCAACGCGAAGCGCATGGCCGAGTACCGCGGGGCTTTCGCGGCCGGCGCGTCGAAGAGAGGCGCGTCCGCGGAAGTGATCGAAAAAGTCTGGGAGATGATACTGAGTTTTTCGGGCTACAGCTTCTGCAAGCCGCATTCCGCGTCGTACGCGCTGGTGTCCTTTCAGTCCGCGTATCTGCGCGCGCATTACCCGGCCGAGTTCATGGCCGCCGTGATCTCGAACCAGGGAGGGTATTATTCCGCGTTCGCGTACCTCTCCGAGGCGCGGCGCATGGGCATCCGCGTCCTGCCGCCCGACATCAATGCCAGTGGGGCGCATTACACGGGATCGGGCCGTGATCTGCGCGTCGGGCTGATGCAGCTCGTCGGATTGAAGGGGAAGGCGCTCGACTCCATCCTGTCCGCCAGGGAGAGCGGCGGGCCTTTCAGGTCCTTCGAGGATTTTCTCCGCCGGGTGCGAATCGATCCCTCGGACGGCCGCATCCTGATCAAGGCCGGGTGCTTCGACTCCATCACGCAGGGAAGGAGCCGGGCGGAACTGCTGTGGCAGATGGTCGCGTCCGCGATGCGGGAGAGGCGGGGGCCGGGTTCGTCCCGGGGTTCCGCAGCGTCCCGATCGCCCCGGGCGAACAACCTCCCCCGATCGACCCAGGGCTCTGCCCTGGGGCGCATAACGACCGGTCGCCCCGGGGTTCTACCCCGGGGCGAGTGTGACGGCGGGAACAACCTCCCGCGGGTTCAAAAACCCGTGGGAGGTTCGGCCCCTCAAAGCCGGCCGTCCTATTGCCAGTCCGAACTCGACCTCTCCGACGACGAGGCCCTGGTCATCCCCAGGCTGGGGGACTATGATTTCCGGACTTTGCTGTTCCACGAGGTGGAGGTGCTGGGATTCCCGCTGTCCGTGCACCCGCTTGAATTGTACAGCGACTGCCTGGCCGGGCTGGACTTCGTGCCCGCGAAGGACATGGCGAAGCACGCTGGCAGGCGCGTGACCATGATCGGATGGTGGGTGACGAACAAGATGGTGTACACGCGGAGCGAGGAGCCGATGTCCTTCATCAGTTTCGAGGACACCACCGCCCTGTTCGAGACCGTGGTGTTCCCGGAGCCGTTCCGGAAGTTCTGCGCGACCTGGACCCAGACCCGGCCGTACATCCTGAAAGGCAAAGTGGGCGAGGAGTTCGGGGCGCACACCCTGCATGTGGAGGAAATGGCCTTTCTCGACACCCGGCGCAAGGGCCAGCCCGTGCTCGAAGGTCATGCCGGGCGGATGCGGATGCTGGGGGTATAATATAGAAAAGGGTGCGCGGAGCGCGAAGTGTCGGCACCATTGAAGCGGCCGGCGTTTCGAGGATGGTTTTCAGACTTGAGGCTTCCGGGAAATCAACGGGATCTCCGGTAAGGGATTTGGGATCGGCGGGAATCGATCCCCTGCGGGGACAAAGCATTGTAAAAAATTGTATTACGGATGATCAGGCGGCTTTTCCCTCATTTTCCGCTTGTTTTAAATGTGAATATTGTTTATCGTATTCATATCCTCGCTGTGTTTTCTTCCAGACTGGTTGAGCATTCCCGGGACGCACATGATCCGGATGTCGCCCGCATGCTCCTGAATTGCATCACTGGTGCGCAGGAGTGCGACATGAATCCGCAGTCACGGAAAGTCGGAGGCGTCCACGGCCGATACCGCGGAACTGGACGTCCGTATCCGTAAAACCGCGGCTTCCTGACGCCGAACCTCCAAAACCCTCTGTCTTGGGAGGATGAATCATGAAATCCGTCTTCCACGCAGTCCGAAACCGCGCGTCGGCGCGGTTCCTTCTGATGTTCGTCTGGATGCTGTATTCAGCCGTGTCGGCCGCGGTTCCGGCCAGGCCCGAGGGCCCCTGCGACGTCTACGCCGCGGACGGCTGCCCCTGCGCGGCCGCCCACAGCACCACGCGGGCCCTGTACGCCTCCTACAACGGACCGCTGTACCAGGTGATGCGCCAGTCGGACGGTAAAACCCTGGACATCGGTGTCGTCCAGCCCTCAGAAGGGGACGCGGGCGGGACCGCGGACGCGGCCAGCCAGGACGCGTTCTGCGCGGGCACGGTCTGTTGGATCACCACCGTGTACGACCAGTCCGGCAACGGCAACCACCTCGTTCAGGCGCCCCGCGGCGGGTTCAGCGGTCCGGCCATGGGCGGATTCAACAATATTCCGCTCGCCGACATGGCGCCGGTCACGATCATGGGCCGCAAGGCCTACGGCGTCTTCATCGCGCCCGGCATGGGGCTCCGCTGGAACGACGCCAAAGGCACGGCGGTGGACGACCAGGCCGAGGGACAGTACTGGGTCGTCAGCGGCCATCACTACAACTCCGGCTGCTGTTTCGACTACGGCAACGCGGAGACGGACAGCCGCGACGACGGCGACGGCACCATGGAAACCACGTATTTCGGCAACGCGACGTGGTGGTATCACGGCCAGGCGCCCGGACCGTGGATCATGACCGATCAGGAAAACAACCTGGTGGGATGCGTCAACGCCTCCCCGGACGACAAGTACTGCCCGGACCTGCCGAGCGTTTCCTGGCGCTTCGTGACCGCCACGGCAGACGGCGAACCGCATCACTGGCGGTCCATGGGCGGCGATGCGCAGAAGGGCGGCCTGCGGGTGATGTTCGACGGACCGCGCGTCATCAACGAAAGATCCAGCTACGACCCCATGCGCAAGCAGGGCGCCATCCTGCTGGGCAACGGCGGAGACAACAGCAACGGTTCACAGGGCACCTTCTACGAGGGCGCCATGACGGCGCCGGGCACTTTTCCGACGCAGGAAACCAACCAAAAGGTGCAGGCCAACATCACGGCCGCAAGGTACGATGTGCCGCGGCTGGCCATCGCGCCGGCCTCGGCTGTGGACGCTCCGCCCGGGCTTCAAACGTTCCGGCCGCGGTCCTCGAAGAATATCACTCTAACCTTCACGAACACCACGGGCGCGGCCGTGAGCGGTCTCGCCTTGAGCGTCGCCGCGCCCAAGGGATGGAAGTCGGCCGTATTGGACTCCAAAGACGCGGTCAGGAGGTTCGTCGATCCGATCGCGCCGGGCGCGACTGTGGATGCCACCTTCAAAGTGACTTCCGGGTCCGAGCCCTTCAACGGCGACCTGGCCGGCATAGCATCGTGGAAGGATGGGTCGGACGGCAGGAAGCGGTCCGAGACGGCCGTCGAGAAGGTGCGCAATGTCAGTCCCGTCAAGATCAACGAATTCCGGATCAGCGACGGATCACAGGGCAATTCGACGAATTCGTTCATCGAACTCTACAACGCCGGGGACGAGGCCGTGGACCTCACCGGATGGAGCCTGACCCACCATCCGACCCAGGAAGCGGTCTTTTCGTCGATCCGGATCCCGGCCGGGACGAAACTCGCGTCTCGCGGCTTCTACCTGCTCGGCCTGTCCAACTCCGGGCTGGCGGTTCCCGCGAAAAAGGGAGAGTCGGTTGTTTACGTCCGTAACACGGCGGGCATGGCGATCGGCGATACGGTCGAAATCGGATCGGGTCCATCGGCGGAAAAGCGCAGGATCGCGGACATCCGGAATCCGCCGGCTCCCCCCGCCGGCGGCCGCGGCGGCTTCGGCAGGCGGGGCGAGGTCAGCGGTCAGACGACCGTGTGGCAGCCCCTGCCCGACGGACCGGTGATCACGATTCCGGCCGGATCGACGAACGTGCCTGTGACGAGCGTGACGGGCTTCGAAGCCGGTCAGAAGATGGCCATCGGTCATGGCGCGGCCTATCCCGCGGTGGCGCAGGCAGTCGAGAAATACGAAGTGGTCACGATCACGCGGGTCGGCAAGCCCGGCACCCAGGCGTGGCTGTCCATGGACGCAAAGGCGGGGGACACGAACATCAAGGTTTCTTCCGTCGAAAACATATCGGTCGGCGACCGGATCCGTCTTGACATCGACAGCGAGGGACACGGAATCGAGACCGTCACGGTCACGGCCGTGGGCACGCCGTCGTCCCGCAGCACGTTCGACGGACCCCTCACGGAAAAGGACGATCCGGGAACGGGTCTGGACCTGGCGGAACCGCTGAAATTCAACCACGCGTCCAACATGCCGTTCAGCGTCCGGGGAACGGGCATCGATTTCGAGCCTGCGGCCGCATTCGACCATTCGAGCAACGAGCCCGTGCTGGCGCTCGGCACATTCATCATGCTCGATCAGCCCCTGGCCCGTGACCACGACATTCACGCGGTGTTCCGTGACGCGAAGGTCACGACCGCCGGTTATCAGGGGACTCCGGCGCCTGACCAGTGGTTCGGCGGCCCGGCGCTCAGCGCCAGGGCCGGCGCCATGGTGCTGGCCGACGCGGCCGGCCGGGTCGTCGACAGCCAGAATTACGGCGGTCTCGTTGATCCCTGGTCAACCGAAGGATACCAGGGCGCTTCCGGAGCGGACGCGAACGGCTGTTTCGCGCCGGCGCCGGTCGCGGGCAGGGCCCGCTTCGGTTTCTTCGGGATGGGCGTGCCGGCCGCCGGAGATCCCCACGTCAGCGCGGGCCGGTTCCCGGACGGGCTCGACACGGACAGCAATTGCGCGGATTTTCTGACGCACGCCTCCGCCTCCCTGGCCGCGCCGGCCGTCGCGGGATCGGACAATCTCAAGGTCACGGCCGTGAACGGTTTCGCCGCGGGCCAGACCATCGTCATCGACGCTGGAGCGAACCGCGAAACCGCGGTGATCGCCGGGGTCGGCACGGCCGGGGGCACCACGGTTATCGCCGCCGCGGAGCCGGGCGCGATCGTGCTGACGGTGGCGGGCGTGGAAGGCTTCTTCGCCGGTCAGACCGTGGTCATCGACGCGGGAGCGACACGAGAGACCGCGGTCATCGCCTCGGTCGCCCGCGGAAGACGCGCGTTCGGCAACAACAAGGCGATCGACGCGACAATCACCTTCGGCGCGCCCCTCGCGCTCGGTCACGCGGCTGGGGCGCAGGTTTCCGGCAGCGGCATCACACTCGAAGCTCCCCTGACGAGGGAGCATGAAAGCGGGGCTCCGGTGGCCAACGGCGTTCCCACTCCGGGAGGACCGAACCGGTATTACCGTTGAGCCGGAAGGATCGTCCGAATCCGGGCCGACGGCCGGCGGCGGTACCTGATCCCGTGCGTGACGGTTAAGCGGCCCGCAAGAGAAAGGCGATGCCGCGGGGTTTTCAAAGTCCCTTCGTATCTTCAACGCAAAGGAGATCACATATGCGCCGCGTCCGTTTGTTCATGCTCGCAATCGGTCTGATCATCGCGCCCGTACGGCAAAGTCAGGCATCGGATCCCGCCGCCGCGCCCCGGGCGGGGATCCTTTCCACTGAAACATGCGTCAAAACCGTGGAAGACGGAGGAACGGGCCCCTATCCGGCCTTGATGGCGTCGGACAGCACCCTTCCAACGCACACGGTTTTCCGGCCCGCGGACATGAGCGTCTTCGGCGGGAAGAACCGGCTGCCGGTGTTCGCGTGGGGGAACGGAGCCTGCGCCAATTCGCCCTGGGAGCATCTGAATTTCCTGTCGGAAGTGGCTTCGCACGGCTTTCTCGTGATCGCCATTGGTCCGATGCCAGGGGAAGGGGAGCGGGGAGGCGGCCGGTCGAAGTCCTCGCAGTTGATCGACGCGATCGACTGGGCGATCGCTCAAAACGGGCTCAAAACGGGCCCCTACCGCGACAAGATCGACGTTGAAAAGATAGCGGTCGGCGGCATGTCCTGCGGCGGTTTGCAGGCCTACGAAGCGTCGCCGGACCCACGCGTGACAACCGTGATGATCTGCAACAGCGGCATTTTCATCCCAGACACCGCATCCGGCGGCCGCAGGGCGGGCCTGCCTGGCATGCCGGCCCTGACCAAGGACCAGTTGGCGAAGGTTCATTCGCCGGTTCTTTTCATCCTGGGCGGGGAATCGGACATCGCCTATAAAAACGGCATGGACGACTTCGACCGCATCGGCCATGTGCCCGTGTTCGCCGCGAATCTGGATGTCGGGCACGGAGGAACCTACGGCCGTCCCCACGGGGGCGATTTCGCGGTCGTCGCCGCGGCCTGGCTGAAGTGGCGGCTGAAGGGCGATCCGGAAGCCGCGAAAATGTTCACGGGCGATTCCTGCGGCGTGTCGCGGATGCCCGGGTGGAGAATCGCGAAGAAGAACATCCCGTAGGGGAAATCCGTTTCCGGAGTCCATGAGACGCCACCGCGGATGAGGACCGGAGTCACGGCTGTCCGCGGAAGGAAGCCTCTGCGCTCGTTTGCCCGGATTTTGATCCGTCCGCGGCAAGGCTGTCCGGAAATGCCGGAGCCGGCGCATGAGTTGCAATCACGAAAGGCCGGATGGATGAGCGTCAAACATGCTTTGATCGGGTTCTGCCTGGCCGCCTCGGCCGCGTTCGGCCGACAGAACGGCCGGGTGGACCTTGGAACCCTGCAAACCGGGACAACGGTCTCTTTTATCCGGGACGCGGGAACCGGATGGGGCATAGAAATCTCAGGAGGCGGAGCGCCTCGTCTGACGCAGGCAAAGCCCGTGGGAATTCAAGTCCTGCAGACGGAAGAGGATATTCATGATATATCGGCCGGATATGCCATGGTCCGGAAATCGCGATCCGGTATCGACGCGGCCGCTGAAATCGCGTGCGGGGAGAATGCCGTATTTCACGTGCGCGACTCCTGGCGCCTGAAAGACGGGATTTTGACGTTGCTCCGGAAGGTTGAAGTGACGGGCACTGCGCCGGGCGGTTTCAACTCGTCGATCACGCTCGAGGCCGATTCGTCCGTCCAGTGGTCTGATTTGGAATGCATGGTGCCGGGCGCCTTGTACGGAGACCCCGCCTTCAACGGGGAACGCTCTCCGGGCGGCACGATGAACCACGCCAACCGGCGGTTCCTGCTGCGCGAGGACATGCTTCCCGCGCCCCTGTTCGCGCTCCGTTTCGACGGCGGTTTCTCCGTGTCTGTGCTTGATCCCTCGCCGCGATGCGAATCCACGGTCGACGAAACGAGACTTGTCAAAGACGTCATGACCGACGTCCGGTTTCAATTTGGGTCCATCGGAGCGTGGCAGAAAGACGGTCATCCCGTCGGGTTCGGATTCCAATTCCCGGGCACGATGAACCTGTATGCGTTCGGTCCCGGCGGTAAGGAACGATGGATACGGCGGTTTCATCCGATCGAACCCGGCGTCGCGCACGGGTATGAGGTGCGCTTCCGGTTCGGGCGGGACGAATCGTTCCGCGATCTGACGCGGAACGCCTGGCGCTGGGCGTGGAACACCCTGAAGCCCGCGGTCCATCCCATCGATGTCGAGCGGATGCGCCGCGTGCTGACCGACCACCTGGCCGATCAGGCCGCGACGATAGACGGCCGCACCGCCATCCCATTCGCGGTTGCCACATTCGACACGGCTTCCCCCCAGTGGAACTGGACCATGGCCGCGATGGGCTTCGTGGGCAAAAACATCGAGTGCGCGGACCTGCTCCTTCGGGAAAGCGACCGAGATACCACCGGCCGCGGCCGGAAGATGCGGGTGATCGGCCTGTCTATTATTGAATCCATGATCCGGGCCCTTCCGACCGTGCCGCTTCAGGCGACCGGTTACGATCTGGCCACCGGAAAACCCTGGACGGGCGAGCGGCAGGAGTGGCTCGCCCCCTGGCTGCGGAACGCGACTGAAGACATGGCCGTGCTGATGGCCGCGTACCTGCGCGAGCGCGGCCTGGGACGGGAGCATCCGGAATGGCTGAACTGGGTCAGGCAATACGCGGATTGGCTCCTCCTGCAGCAGAGGGAGGACGGCTCTTTTCCCCGGCGGTGGAAAACCGCAAGCGACACGGTCGCGGAACCGACCGGAACCGCGAGTTACTGCCCGGTGCCGATGCTGGTGCGGATGACCGAAGCGACGGGCGATCCCAGGTACGGCCGGTCGGCAGTCCGCGCCGCGGAGTACATCTGGAAGAACTTCGGCGAAAAGGGATACTACGCCGGAGGCGCGAGCGACAATCCCAACATCACGGACAAGGAAGCCGGCATGCTGAGCCTGGAGGCTTTCCTGAGCCTCCATGAATCGACCCGCGACGCGGTCTGGCTGGAGCGCGCGAAAGCGGCCGCGGATTACACGGAGACCTGGATGTGGATATGGAACCTGCCCATGCCGGTCGACGCGGACGACAGCCGTCTCCACTATAAAAAAGGAGTGCCGACCATCGGGGTCCAGGGAATCACGGCCCTGAACACGGGCAGTGTGGACGAGTACCTGGACTGGTCCGCGCCGTCCTACGCGAAATTGCATCTCTACACCAAGGATCCCCATTACCTCGATGTGTCGAGGGTTCTTCTGCACGCCACCAAATCCATGGTCGCGCTTCCGGGCCGTCTGCACGGCATGAAGGGCCCGGGCTGGCAGCAGGAAGGCTGGCGCATGGGGCCTGGCCGGTCCGGACGCGGGGTGGGCGGCCACCGGTTCTGGCTGCCGTGGGTTTCGGCGAACCACCTGCGCAGCATCATCGGCCTGGACGAGCTCGATCCGGATCTGGCCCGGCGGGTGAAGGAGAACGAATGGCCCCCGGCCCGGGGAATCCACCAGTAAAGAAGGGAGTTCGGACGATGAGAAACGCGATTCTGTGGATACTGGTGTACGCGATGTCGGCCGCGGGATGCGGCAACGCCGCCAAGCCCCTGCCTTCGATTGTGGCAGTCGAGGGAGGACGGGCGCAGGGAACCGTGGAGAACGGGCTCACGGTGTTCAAGGGCATTCCCTTCGCCGCGCCGCCGGTCGGCGATCTGCGCTGGAAGGCGCCCCGGCCCGTGGTTCCGTGGGACACGGTCCTTCAGGCCGTCCATTTCGGCCCGGATCCGATTCAGGGCTGGGGTGACCGGGGAAAGCAAAGCGAAGACTGCCTCTATCTCAACGTTTGGACACCGGCCAAGTCGTCAAACGACCGAATCCCGGTGCTGGTCTGGATTTACGGCGGCGGATTCAACGGAGGGGCGACCTCCTATTACGACGGCCAGCACCTGGCCCGCAAGGGCGTCGTCCTGGTCAGCATCGCCTACCGCGTCGGCATTCTCGGATTCATGGCCCATCCCGAACTGAGCGCCGAGAACCCGGACCGCGTGTCCGGGAACTACGGCCTTCTTGACATGATCGCGGGGCTCCGGTGGGTGAAGAACAACATCGCCGCGTTCGGAGGCGACCCCGGCAAAGTGACGATATTCGGCGAATCCGCGGGCGGCATCGCGGTCAGCATGCTGGCCGCCTCGCCGCTGGCGAAGGGATTGTTCCACGGCGCCATATCGCAGAGCGGCGGCTCCTTCGGACCCCCCCGGTCCACGACCTATCCGGGCGAAAACATGAAGCGTCTCGCGGACGCGGAAAAGGGGGGGCTGGAATACATGAAAAGCGCGGGCGTCGCGTCCATATCGGACCTGAGGAAGATCGAGCCGGCGAAGCTCCCCGCGGTTCGGGGCCTGGCGTGGCCGGTCATCGACGGACACGTGATCCCGGACGATCAATACAAACTCTACGAGGCGGGCCGGTTCAACGACACGCCCGTTCTCGCGGGTTACAATTCGGACGAGGGTGCCAGTTTCTCGCGCGAAAAGGATCCGAAGGAATTCATCGCCGGGGTTGAGGCGCGTTACGGCCGTTTCGCGGGCGATCTGCTCAAGGCGTACCCGGTGGCCGAGAATTCGGTTCCGAAGACGGCCCGCGACCTGGCCCGCGACGCGGCGTTCGGGTGGCAGACGTGGAGCTGGGCGCGGCTCCAGGCGAAACAGGGGAAGAACCGCGCCTATCTGTACTATTTCGACCAGCACCCGGAGTATCCCCCGGACTCGCCTCAGTACGGCCACGGCTCTCCGCACGGCCAGGACGTGGCGTACGTATTTCAAACGCTGGATGCCTCCGATCCCAAGACGACCGCTTCCGATCTGGCCATATCAGAGGCCATGGCAACATATTGGACGAATTTCGCCAAAACCGGAGACCCCAACGGCGAAGGAGTCCCCGAATGGCCGGCTTTCAGCGATGAAACACCGGGCGTCATGATTTTCGGACAGACCCCGCACGTCGGGCCGGTTCCCAGCCTGGAATCGCTCAAGGTGCTCGACGCCTATTTCAAGTGGCGCCGGTCCCCCGAAGGCGACGCCTGGGCGAAATGACGATACAATTTATCCCGGGGCCGGAAACCGAAAAATCAATTCCGGCCCGCGATCGATCCAAAATGAGGAGAACACTTCCATGAAAAGAATGTCGGGACTGATGCTCCTGCTCGCGGCGACGCTCTGCATCCCCCGGGCCGCTTCCGCGGCCCCGGACCCCAATTTCTACGTGTTCCTGTGCTTCGGCCAGTCCAACATGGAGGGCCCTCCGTTCATCGAGGCCCGGGACACGACGGACGTGGACAGCCGCTTCCAGGTGCTGGCCGCGGTCGATTTTCCGAATCTGAACCGGAAAGCGGGTCACTGGTACAGGGCCGTTCCCCCGCTGTGCCGGGCCCGCACGGGCCTCTGTCCGGCAGACTATTTCGGCCGGACGATGGTCGAAAACCTGCCGGACTCCATCCGGGTCGGCGTGATCAACGTGTCCGTGGGGGGCTGCAAGATCGAACTGTTCGACAAGGACGGTTATCAGGCTTACACCGCGAACGCCCCGTCGTGGATGACCGGCATCCTGCGGCAATACGACGGCAACCCCTACCAGACTCTGGTGAACGCGGCGCTGGCGGCTCAGAAGGACGGGGTCATCAGGGGGATTCTTCTGCACCAGGGCGAATCCAACACCGGCGACCCGGAATGGCCCGGCAAGGTCAAGCGGGTTTACGACAACCTGATCCGGGATCTGAATCTCAAGCCCGAAGAAACGCCCCTGCTCGCGGGCGAGGTGGTGAACGCCGACCAGGGGGGCGTCTGCGCGGCGATGAACGAAATCATCGCGAAGCTTCCGGAGACGATTCCCAACGCGGCCGTCGTCTCCTCGGCGGGCTGCAAGGCCGGCCGCGACCGCCTGCACTTCAGCCCCGAGGGATTCCGGGAGCTGGGAAGGCGGTACGCGGCGAAGATGCTCCCCCTGCTGGGCTTTGCGTACACGGAACCGGCCCCGGCGGCGCCGGCCGGCCCCGTTTCGGCGGCCGGCCACGGCCGGATCGTCGTGCAGGCGGACAAGCCCGGGGCCGAAATCGGTCCCCTGTTCTACGGCCTGATGACCGAGGAAATCAACTATTCGTACGAAGGCGGACTCTACGGTGAACTGATCCGGAACCGCAGTTTCAGCGATCCTCCGGGCGGCGGCATTCTTCCCCCGGCCGAAGGCACCGACGAACCGGGACTGTTCGGGAGCGAGCATTATTCAATGCGCTCCTTCTCCCAGAAGATTCCGAACGGGAAATACCTGGCCAGACTCCACTTCGCGGAGACATACTCGGGCATCGCGGGCCCCGGACAGCGCGTCTTTTCCATGAACGTGCAGGGGCAGGAATTCAAGGACTTCGACATCTGGGCCAGGTCCGGGGGCTTCAACCGCGCCTATGTCGAAACCGTGCCCGTGGAAGTGACCGACGGCGAATTCCGCGTGACCTTCACGCCCATCCTCGAGAATCCGGCCATCAAGGCGATCGAGATCGTCCGGCAGAACGCGCCCTCAAAAGCGCTCCTGCGGATGCGCGCGGGGCAGTCCCAGCCGTTCACGGATTCAAAGGGCCGTGTCTGGCTGCCGGAAAAAGGATTCGAGGGAGGCAGCACAGTCGATCACGGCCCGCTCGTGACGCCTCCGGCGGACTGGATTCCGAACGCGCCCCACTGGTTCCGGGTCGTCTCCAAAGGCGCTGAAGGCTCGGCCGTCGTCGACGCGGGCGATCCCGTCCCCAACACCGCGTTGACGAACAGCATGAGGCTCACGGCATTCAAAGTGCCCGCGGCCGGCCGCGTGGGCGTCGCGAATGACGGGTACTGGGGCATTCCGGTCAAATCCGACTGGACCTACACGTGTTCCTTTTACGCCAAAGCCTTGGACGGTTTCTCCGGCCCGCTGACCGTTTCCATCGAGTCCAATGACGGCGCGACCGTTTACGCGTCCGCAACCATTCCGGCCGTTTCAGGCGAATGGAAACGTCACACGGTGACGCTGAAAACCGGCAAGGTCGCAGCCACGGCAGACACCCGTTTCGTGATCGCCGCGGGTTCGAAGGGCACGGTCCGATTCACCCTCGTGTCCCTTTTCCCGCCCGTGTTCACGGAACGGACGGGCAAAGCCCTGGGCGGCCGTCCGGTCACGGGTTTCCGGCCGGATCTCATGGGCCTGCTGGACGACATGCGGCCCGCGTTCCTGCGCTTTCCGGGAGGCAATTACGTCGAGGGGTTGAATTTCGAGAACCGTTTCAACTGGAAGGAGATGATCGGCCCCTGGGAGGACAGGCCGGGCCACATGAGCCCCTGGGGCTACCGGTCCTCGGACGGCCTGGGTCTTCTGGAATTCCTCGAATGGTGCGAGGAGCTGAACATGGAGCCGGTGCTGGGCGTTTACGCCGGCCTGCACCTCAACGGCGGCCACGACGTCATCACCGGCGAAGCCCTGAAGCCGTTCATTCAGGAGGCGCTGGACGAAATCGAATACATCACCGGCGATACGACGACCGTCTGGGGCGGCCGCAGGGCGAAAGACGGTCATCCGGCTCCATTCAAGCTCACCTATGTCGAGATCGGCAATGAGGATTTTCTCAACAACGGCACGGCCAGTTACCGGGGTCCGGAAGGCCGCTTCGCCCTGTTTTACAACGCGATCAAGGCAAAGTATCCCCGTCTGCAGGTCATCGCCACGGTCGACCCGGGTGTGCCGCACGACGTGATCGACAACCACCACTACATGTCCCCGGCCGACGCCATACGCAACGCCCATCTGTACGACAATGCGGACCGCAACGGGCCGAAGATTTTTGAGGGCGAATGGGCCTCTCAGGAACGCGGCGTGCTCCGCGGCCTGACGCCCTCATTCCGGTGCGCCCTGTCCGACGCGGCGTTTCTGACCGGGCTGGAGCGGAACGCGGACATCGTGATCATGGCCTGCTACGCGCCCCTGCTCACGCGCGTGGACGCGGGCGGCAGCCAGTGGAGCACGGACCTGATCGGGTACAACTCGCTGGCCAGTTTCGGTTCGCCGTCCTATTACGTGCAGAAGATGTTCTTCAACGCGAAAGGCGACCGGGTGCTCCCCGTGGCCGAAGTCGTCCCCCAGACGATTCCGGCGCCGGGCGCGTGGTCAGAAGGCGGCGGCGACTCCCCGAATCCGGAAGAGCCGATCTTCGCGGCGGCCAGCCGGGAGAAGGCCTCGGGCGACATCATCCTGAAGGTCGTCAATATCTTTGACACGGATCAGACGTTGACCGTGAACCTGGCCGGGGTGAAAATCCATTCCACCGCTTCCGGAGAAGTCATGACCGGCGGGCTCGAGGATATCAATTCCGTGGAGAACCCGTTGCGGACCGCGCCCAGGCGTTTTATCGTCACGGACGCGGGTCCCGATTGGACGCACACCTTCCCGGGGAATTCCATCACGGTCATCCGGTTCAAGACGGTCCTTTAGGGCCAAGACGAGAGGAATTGTTTCATGAAACGCATTGTCCATATGGCGGGAATCAAAGGGTTCGCGGCCATGGCGCTGTCAGCCGGCCTTTTCCTTCCGGCTGTCCTTCGGGCCGGACCGGGGCGCAATCCGGTGATCTGGGCGGATGTCCCGGACGTGGCGGTCATCCGCGTCGGCGGCACGTACTACATGAGCAGCACGACCATGCACATGAGCCCGGGCCTGCCGATCATGAAATCCCAAAACCTGGTCAACTGGCAGATCATCGGTTACGCCTATGACCGGCTGGTCGAAAACGAGGCCATGAACCTCGAAAACGGCAAAAACACGTACGGACGCGGGTCGTGGGCGAGCTGTCTGCGGTTTCACGACGGAATGTACTACGTGACCACGTTTTCCGCGACCAGCGGCAGAACCCATGTCTACAGAACCGCGGACATCGAGAAGGGGGACTGGAAGGCGAATTCGTTTGAACCATCCCTGCACGACCATTCCCTGTTCTTCGACGACGACGGCCGCGTGTACATGATTTACGGCGTCGGAGACCTGCGGCTGGTGGAGCTGGAGCCTGACCTGTCGGGCATCAAGAAGGACGGATTCAACGACGTGGTCATACCGAACGCGAGCGCGGTCGCGGGCGAAGACATCATGCTGAAAGCCGAAGGCTCGCAGATGCTCAAGGTCGACGGCAAATACTATGTCATGAACATCACCTGGCCCCGCGGCGGCATGCGCACCCAGATCATTCACCGGGCGGACAGAATCACCGGACCCTACGAGGGCAGGGTCGTCCTCCAGGACCGGGGCATCGCGCAGGGGTGCCTGATCGACGCGCCGGACGGCAGGTGGTTCGCGATGCTGTTCCAGGACAACGGCGCGGTCGGCCGCAGTCCGTGGCTGGTGCCGGTCCGCTGGGAGGACGGCTGGCCCGTATTGGGCCAGGGCGGAAAGGCGCCCGACACTCTCGACATCGCGGACAACGGCAAAGGGCTGGCCAATATCACGGGCTCGGACGAATTCAACCGAAAACCCGGGGAGGCACTGCCTCTGGCCTGGCAGTGGAACCACAATCCCGACCCCCGCTTCTGGTCGGTCGGCAGGCGCAAGGGTCATCTGCGCCTGAACGCGGGACGCGTGGACAGCACGGTGCTCCAGGCCCGCAACATGCTGACCCAGCGGACATTCGGGCCCGTGTGCTCCGGGGTCACGAAAATCGACGTTTCGAAAATGAAAGACGGCGACTGCGCGGGCCTGATCGCGCTTCAAAGAATATACGGCTTCGCTGGCGTGAAAATGGAGGGCGGAAAGAAGCGCGTCGTCATGGTCCGCGTCCAGACGGATCCGCCCGATCCGGCCCGCAGGGGCCGGCCGTCCGACCGGATCGAGGAGGCCGAAAGCGTCCCGCTCTCGCAAAAGACCGTTCACTTCAAGATCGAATGCGATTTCAGGGAGCGCACGGACAAGGCCTACTTTTTTTACAGCCTGGACGGCAAAAAATGGAACCGCATCGGACCGGCTCTGCAGTTGGCGTACACGCTTCCGCATTTCATGGGGTACCGGTTCGGTCTGTTCCACTTCGCCACCGGGATCGAGGGCGGATATACGGACTTCGACTATTTCCGCGTCAGCGATCGAATCGGCGAGGAATAAAATGGAACACGGATTTTTCGGATGAGACGGATTTGAACCTGTCTCTTATACACATCTCCGAGCCCACGAGACAGCG
>JAUCQC010000255.1 GCA_030372965.1 bacterium | reverse complement strand
TTCGGAACTCGTCGGCAGCGTCAGATGTGTATAAGAGACAGGCTCTACTTCGCCCTCGGCCCGGGCACCTTCGCGGGCCCGGCCGCGGCCAGGCTGGCGGGCGTGCCGGCCGTCATCCGCTGCCAGGACACGGTGCTCGAGGGCCTCTCTCCCGCGCCGCTCAGGCCCGCGGACAGGATGCTTCTGAAGGAGACGGACCGCGTCGTGGTCCCGTCCGATTTTCTGAAAAATGTCGTTGTCCGCGGCCTCGGCGTGGGGCCCGGACGCGTCGACGTGATTCCCAACGGCATCGATCTGTCCCGGTTCCGGTCCGGCCGCCCGAAACCCGGACCGGCCCGGAGCCTCGGATTCGGTCCAAAGGACAGGCTGGTCGGCATCACCGCGAACCTGGTTCCGGTGAAGAACCACAGGCTTCTGCTCGAGGCCGTGCCGGCTGTCCTCAGGGCGGTTCCCCGCGGCCGTTTTCTGATCATCGGGGAGGGGCCGCTCAAGTCCGAACTACAGGCCCTGGCGGAATCACTCGGGATCTCCTCCGCGGTGCGCTTTCTCGGATACCGCAGCGACGTGGCGGACCTGCTCTCCGTTCTCGACGCGGGCCTGCTCTGCTCGAACATGGAAACGCACGGCATCGCGCTCATCGAGATGATGGCGGCCGGCGTGCCCGTGGCCGCGCCCGCGGTCGGCGGCATACCCGAAATCATACGCGACGGCCACAACGGGCTCCTCTTCGCTCCGGGGGACGCCGGCGGCCTTGCCGCGGCCCTGATCCGGATCCTCCGCGACGATCGCCTCGCCTCGCGGCTGACCGCGGCCGGCCGCGCGGTCGCGGCTGAAAAATTTTCGGTCGAACGCATGGTCCGGGGCTTCGAGCGCCTGATCGGGAACGCGCGGAGGGACGCGTGAGCGAAGCCGCAGCCGCGGGGCGGGTTTCTCCGCCGCGTCGCATTGTCTGGAACACCGTGCTCAGCGCCTTCTCGGAACTGAGCATGCTGTTCACGGCCGCCTTCTTCTTTCTCGCGGCCAACCGGCTCGGCAAGGATGTCTGGGGTCAGTTCAACACCGCCATGGGCTTCACCGGCCTGTTCGCGATGCTGATCCTGTTCGGTTTTTCCTACTCGATCACCAAGGTCATCGTCCGGCGGCCGCGGGACGCGGGCGTCGCTGTCTCGAACGCGCTCTGGCTCCAGGCGGGGCTCACGGTGCTGACGCTGGGTCTCTGCTACGGCGCGGCCCTGTTGTTCCGAGAGAAATACACGTGGTCGTTCAGGCTTCTCCTGCTCGTGGTGTTCGCGGCCGAAGCGCTCAAGAGCTGGACGCTGACGCTGCGCGCCGCGGTCAAGGCGCTCGGCGGATTTCACCACGACACCGTGGCCATGAACGCGGAGCGCGTGGTCCTGCTCGTCGTCGGAGGCGGACTGCTGGCCGCGGGCCGGGGCGTGTTCGCCGCGGCCTGGGTTTTCGCCGCCTCGCGCCTGATCAGTTTTGCCTGGCTGTTCCTGGCGGTCAGGCGTCTCTGCCCGGGCGGATACGCCAGGCCGAGCGTGAAAGTATCGGTGTCCCTGCTCTCGGAATCGTGGATCTACGTGGCCCAGTCCGCCCTCTGGCGCGTGTACGACTACATCGACACCGTGCTGGTGTCCCTGCTGACCATCGGTTTCGGACCGGCCGGCATCTACGGAGTCGCCCGGAAAATTCTGGAGAGCCTCTGGCTGGTGCCGAACGTGCTCACCGAGGCGACCTATCCGGAAATCGCGGGCCGGTCGCTCGTGTCGAAAGACCTGGTCCGGACCCTGCTTGGACGCGCGATCCGGTACCTGACGGCCGCGGCCTTCGCCGTGGCCGTGGGAACCGTGCTGATGGCCGGAACCGTGATGGGGTGGTTCGGCCCGGAGTACCGGGAAGGGGGCAAGGCGCTCGCGGTGCTCGGCCTGGCCGTGGTTCCGGCTTACCTGCGCTACCTGTTCGGGAACACCCTGATCGCCGTGAACCTGCAGAAGCGCGAGATCGCCGCGTCCGCGGCCAGAAGCGTCTTCAATGTCGCGGTCAATATCGTCCTCATCCGGCGCTGGGGCATCA
>JAUCQC010000254.1 GCA_030372965.1 bacterium | reverse complement strand
CTGTTCACGGGCGGGAAAACGCACCATCAGTTCATAACCCCATTCAAGAAGGAGAAGACCATGCGTCATACAAGAACGATTCTTCTGGCCATTATCGCTCTCAGCCTCGTCGGTTCCAGCGCGTTCGCGCAGAGAACCCCTGGCACCTATTCCATCGGCGCTTTCGGCGGCGTGGCCATGCCCCAGGGCCCGGAGGAATTCAAGGATTATTTCAAGTCCGGCTATGGATTCGGCGGAGAGGTCAAGTACAATGTCAACCCGAAAGTCAGCCTGGCCGGCAGTTTCTCCATGATCTCCTTTGGAATCAAGGAAGACTCTTTCAAGGATGATATCGGTGTGGAAGGCGCCAAGTTGACGATCGACGGCGGCGGCATTAAAGTCAATGCAATCCAGGCCAATGTGCTGTATTACCTCATGCCGGCCGGATCCGCGACCGAACTGTACGCCGTCGGCGGCGCCGGTTATTACATGCAGAAGATGGAGAGCCCGGACAAGGTCGAGGTCGAGTTTGAAGGCGAAACCTACGACATGACGGACATGTTTGACATGGGCGAGGACGACGGCGAGAACGACTTCGGCGTCCAGTTCGGCCTGGGCATGGACCTGCCCCTCGGATCCATGAACCTGTTCTTCGAGGGCAAGTACCACATCGTGTTCACGGAAGACGAGAGCACCAAGCTTCTCTCCGTCATGGCCGGTCTGCGTTTCCCGCTGTAAATTCCGGTTATCGGAAAACCATTGAATGAACAGAAAAAGCCCCGGTCCATCGGGGCTTTTTCTGTTTTTTTTGACCGAGGCATCCACGTGAAACGCTTCCGAATGAACGCCGCCCTGTTCTCCCTGGCGGTTCTGCTACTCCCGGCATGGGCGGCCGGCCAGGCCTACTTTATCGGCATATCCGGCGGTCCCGCCAGAGCGCTCAGCCCGTCCTATGCCGGCACCTACCTGAAACCTTCCATCGGGCCGGGCTTCCACCTGCTGATGCGCCTCCGCAACCGCGTCGGCTGCAGCTTTGATTTCTGTTTTTACAGTTTCGACCTGAATTCCAGGCGTTTCCTGGAGGACAAAGGCGGAAACGCCTCCTCCGCCAGAGGTTCGCTGAATCTCGACGTCGTGTCCATGTCGCTCGTCGGATTCGCGAATTCCATGGATAATCCGGTGTCGCTTTACGCGACCGGGGGAATGGGGTATCACCGCCTCAACCCCAGGGACACCTGGCTGGTCTCCAGATGGAAGGATGACGAGGGAATCGAGCGGCAGGAAACCACCTTGATCAACTTTGGCGGAATGCGCAACCGTTTCGCGCTGAACACGGGGATCGGCGCCAATTTCCGGCTCTTCGAGCGCTTCAGCTTCTTCGCGGAATACAAGTATCACTGGGTATTTCTGAGATCGCACAAGAATCCGATGACAGGCGAAACCGTGCGCGACGCCATGACCGTGTCCGCCCCGCTGGCCGGAATCAGGATGGCTTACTGAGCGCCGGGCAACTCAGATAGGCCGTTGCATGGAATGCCAGGCATCTGCAATGTGCCTGGCACTTTTCTCTCGCTTAAATTAACCGTTTACTGAAACCTTAATCCCCTGTAAAAATCCTGTATTTCTCCCTAAAAAATGTCAGAATTGACTTGCAAATCATTTCATTAACTCTTATTTTAAACGCGACGCGCCTGCAGGCGCGTCACGTTCTGAATCCCCCGCAACCACATGATTGAGACCCGCATGGCCGAGCCAGTCCAGCGTCTCCGAGGACCAATTGCCCAAAATCGGCATCCGGCCTGTTATCGACTACCGCCGCGGGGCCGTTCACGTAGCCCCGGAACGCGGGACCCGGGCCGCGGCCCGGGCCGTTTTCTGCGCGGACGACCCGCGGGGCGCGGATTTCCGCGCCTGCCGCAATTTCGGACCCTTGACCGGATGAGGAAAACAGGATGAAAAAGAACCGACCGCTGTTGTCCAGCCTGATCGTTCTCGCTTCCGCGGGTTCCGCCTCGGCCGCGGAAGCCCCCTCCCGCCTGCTGACCCTCAACCCGGTGGACCTGGCCGTGATCATCCTGTATTTCGCGGCCGTGCTCGGCATCGGATTCACCCTGAAGAAATTCACGTCGACAGGCGAGGATTTCTTCATGGCCGGCCGCAAGATGACGGCGTGGATCGCGGGTCTGAGTTTCATCTCCGCCAACCTGAGCTCGCTCGAAACCATGGGATGGTCGGCCATGGCGTATCAGTACGGCATGCTGGGCGCCCACGCCTATCTCATCGGCGCCATCCCGGCCATCCTCTTTCTCGCCGTGTTCATGATGCCGTTCTATTATATCTGCAGAACCCACTCGGTGCCCGGGTACCTCAAACTGCGGTTCGGCGAAGCCAGCCGGTCCCTCGCGGGAATCTCCTTCACGGTGATGACCGTCCTGGTCTGCGGCGTGAACATGTTCGCCATGGCCAAGGTGATGCAGCTGATCCTGGGCTGGAACATCCATTTCAGCATCTGGGTCTCGTCGATCACGGTGGCCGTGTACGTCTCGCTCGGGGGGCTGCTGTCGGCCGTGTTCAATGAGGTCCTCCAGTTCTTCCTGATCTGGCTGGGAATCCTGCTGATCCCCATTCTGGGAATCATCGAGGCGGGGGGCTGGAGCAACATGATCGCCGCGATCAACGCGGCCCATCCCGGCCAGAACTTCACCAGCCTCTGGTCGAACCTCGGGTCCCCGGCGGACAATCCCATCGGCCTGCACTGGACCGGAATGGTCTTCGGCCTCGGCCTCGCCATCTCCTTCGGGTACTGGTGCACCGATTTTCTCCAGGTTCAGCGCGTCATGGCCGCGAAGAACCTCCGGGCCGCGCAGAACGGGACCATCATCGGCGCGGTGCTGAAAATGGCCGTGCCGCTCATCGTCACCGTTCCCGGCCTGCTGGGGCTCGCGGTTCTCACCCAGAAGGCGGGGATCACGCTGGTGCCCGAGAGCGCGGCCCAGGCGTCCGGCGGCCACAGCTACAACGAGGTCCTGCCCCTCATGATGTCCCGCTACCTCGGCCCCGGCCTGCTGGGGCTGGGCATCACGGCGATGATCGCCGGGTTCATGTCGGGCATGGCGGGCAATGTCAGCGCGTTCGCCACGGTGTGGACGTACGACGTCTACCAGCCCCTGATCCGGAAGAACGCGTCCGACGCCCATTACGTGAAAATGGGCCGCTGGTGCTCCGTCATCGGCGTGTTCATCGCCATCGGCACGGCCTACGCGGCCATGTGGTTCAGCAACATTCTCGTCTATCTGCAGGTGCTCGTGGGATTTTTCATCGTTCCCCTGTTCGGCGTCGTCATCCTGGGCATGACGTGGAAGCGGGCCACGCCCGCGGCCGGCTTCTGGGGTTTCCTCGCGGGCATTCTCGCGGCCGTGGGCCAGTGGATCTACATTCACCTGCATTCCGGCGGATTCGACCCGGTGCGGCTGAATCCGGCGCACGTGGAGAAGATCGCCTTCACGCCCCTGGCCATGGACTTCGCGGTGAACCTCTACAGCTCCCTGTGGTCGCTCCTGTTCTGCGTGGCCGTCACGGTCGCGGTGAGCCTGTTCACCCGGCCCAAACCGGCATCGGAGATCCAGAACCTGGTGATGGGACTGACGCGCCTTCCGGACGAAGGCCCGTGCCCCTGGTATCAGAAACCGGGCTTCTGGGCCGCGGTCGTGCTCGCCGCTCTCATCGGCGTGAACATCCTGTTCTGGTAGACCGGACGCCGGCGCGTTCCCGCGCTTCGCCGGATTTTTCTTCCGGAGGGTTCGAGGGGCGGATTGAAGACCCGGGGATCAACGGCGGACAGAACACAAAAAAGAAGGCTCCGGGAGGCGGCGAACCTCCCGGAGCCTTTTCAGCTCACTCCGATTCCGTCTGGTCTAGCGCCCGCCGAGAAGAACGGCGATGAGCGCTGAATCCGGCTCGAGTGATTTTTTGGCCGTGGAATCCCACGTGTAAATGCCGAAATCCCCCTGGTACTCCCAGTTGCACCAGGCCACGCCGTTCTCCTCGAATGCCGCGACCTGGTCCTCGTAGAATTTCAGCCTCTGGCCCCGGTCCACGGTCGGCATGCATCCGAATTCACCGCAGTACAGCTGCAGGTTCTTCGAACGGGCGAACGCCAGGCCGTCGCGGAACACGCCGGCCAGCCGGTTCCGGTCCCAGGATTCCCTGGCCTCCGCGAGGGTGTTTTGCACGTTCGTGTCCATGGGCGCGATGAATTTTTCCCAGTCCGCCTCGGAAACGATCACACCCGGATACCGGACGTTTCCGGCGTAGTTTTTAAAGGATGTCCAGTCCGCCTTGTAATGCGTGAATGCCAGCGGCGAGTAGGTGTGGAAACTGAGGATGATGTTCCGGTCCCCTTCCGGCAGGCGGAGATGCCGGAGGTTGGGCGCAATCTGCCACATGTTCGGGCCGATGACCAGCACGCGGTCCGGTTCCCGGCTCCGGATCGCGTCCACGGCCTTGTTCAGGAGCTTGTTCCAGTCCTCGTGCTCCGGGGCCACGGCCTCGTTCAGGAGCTCGTAGGCGACCCGGTTGACGGGCCATGACCGCAGGGAGTCGGACAACTGCGTCCAGAGACCGACGAAATGGCTCTGCGCGGCCGGATCGGTCCACAGCGTGTTGCGGCCGCCCTCGTTGGACGCGTTGAAATGGTGCGACCGCAGGATGTGCAGGTCCACGATCGCGGACAGGCCGGCCGCTTCGCACCATCCGAGGCAGTCCGAAAGGTTCCGGAAGGCTTCCGGAACCGGCCTGCCGTCCTCGTCCCACGTCTCCATCTCGTCGATCGGGATGCGGACGAGGTCGTATCCGATATCCCGGATGAAGCGGATGTCCTTTTCCCGGACCGACGCGTATTTCGGGGCCCATCCGAAGTCCTGGGACAGCCAGTGGCTCAGGTTGACCCCCCGCCGTATGCTGAATCCCGACGGATTGAGAGGCGGCTCGGGCGCTTTCCTTCCGCAGGCCGCCAGCCCGATGACCATGATCCCCGCGGCGATGATGATCCGGTTGAGGTTCCGTGTTTTCATTGACGCTGCTCCTTCCGGAATGTAGACTTGATCCTATTCCCGGCTCACGGCCGCGGCCGAAGCGCCGCCGTCCGCCGCGATCACCGGTTCCGCTCCCTTGAATTCCACTCCCTTCAGCCTGATGCCCTCCGACCGCGGTCCGGTGACCCGGAGGAACGCGCCGCGATTGGCCGGGAAGGACCCGCCGGTCACCGTGACGTCCCGGCTCTGAATCACGTGCAGGACCGGGCCGGAATCCGGCTCGATCCGGCATGATTTCAGAAGCACGCCGTCCGCGTCCGCGATGGTCGCGCCCCGCCTGGACAGAACGGTCACGTTCTCCAGACGCATGTTCCGGATCGGCATCTCCGGAAGCCCGTTGAGGACCAGGGCCCGGTCCGCGCCGTCGCAGAAAACGCCCTTCACGAAGAAGTCCTGAAACCGCGGCGTCAGGCCGGTGACGGGCCGCTCTTCTCGCAGGGTGAGATCCTTGGCCGCCTCCGCGTCAGGCGCGCCTCCTGAATAGACCATATCGAAGAGGATGGCGTCCGTGCGAATCGCCCGCATCCGGATGTTCTCGAAGTATACCTTCTCCACCAGCCCGCCCCGTCCGCGTGCGGACTTGAAACGAAGCCCCACGTCCGTGTCCATGAACACGCAGTTCCGCACCAGAACGTTCCGGACGCCGCCGTAGCTCTCGCTTCCGATGACGAAGCCGCCGTGCGCCCTGTACACCGCGCATCCGTCCACCACGATGTTGGCGCAGGCCGGGCCCGGAGGCTGGGAATCGGACACGCCCGCCGGTTTGAGGCATATGCCGTCATCGCCCGTGTCCACGATGCAGTCGAGAATGGCCACGTTCCTGCAGGATCTCGGATCGATGCCGTCCGTGTTCTGGCCGTACTCGGGAGAGAAGACCTTGACGTCCCGGATGACGACGTTTTCACACTGTGAGGGAACGAGGTGAAATTTCGGCGAATTCCGGAAAGTCGGGCCCTCGATCCAGACGTTTTGGCATTCCTCGAACTGGAGCAAATTGGGACGCAGGAATTCCTTCGTCCGGACGCATTCCTCCCGGGTCGGTTCCCGGCCGGACCGCCGTATGGCCTCGAGTGTTTCCGCGCCGTTCATGGCCTCGACCGAGGGCCACCACTGCTCCCCGTCCGGGGTGAGGACGCCTCCCGATGCGACCAGCGCCTTCCACTGCCCTGCCGTCATGTCCATCTTTTTCACGTAACGCCAGGCTTCGCCCGCTCCGTCGAAAATGCCCTCACCCGTGATCGCGACATTCCGCGCCCGATAGGCATGCAGGGGCGGTGTGATGACCCAGCGCCTGGAACGGCCGTCCAGTCCGGCGATAACGGGAAAATCCGAGAGGTTCCGGCTGAACTGGACGACGGCTCCGCGCTCCAGACGCAGATTCACGCCGCTCTCCAGCCGGATCGGTCCGGTGAGCCAGGTTCCGGGCGGTACAACGACCGTCCCTCCCCCGGCCCGGACGCACTCGGTTACGGCCTTGGCGAAAGCCCCCGTGTTGAGTGTCGTGCCGTCGCCGATGGCCCCGAAATCGGAAATGCGGACCGTCCAACCCGGAAAAACCGGCTCCATCAGAGCGGGCATATCGAAGGGCAGATTCTGAAGGCGGACCTGGATCGACCCGGGTTGAGCGGCTGGAGACAGGGAGGTCAGGCATGCGGACAGCAGAATTGCGGAGAACCGGGCTTGCCAGGCCATGGTTTTCAACTCCGTTTCAGAGATTCCCTGTCGCGCGCGAAGCTCCGGCATGTGTCTTTGGCCGGCGAGGGGACCGGTTCCGTTGCCGCGGAAACCGGACCCGGGACCCGACCGCGGGAATCCCGGGATCATTCGACTCCGGCCAGCATGTCCAGTGCTTCCTGCAGGGTGCCGCAGGTGTCGAGCGGCCGGCCGAGTCCGCGGCTCACAGCCAGGAGCCCGACCTCCTTGAGCCCGGTGATGCCGACGACCGCGGTCTTTTTGATATAGGGCGTGTTGACTTTCACGAATTCCTTGAGCGTCTGCAGAACACCCGAGTCGAATTCCGATCCGGTCGCGTCCACCACGGTCAGGACGGACCGATAGGGTTCTGCCGCGATCAGGACCCGAGCCTGCTCGACCAGGCGGTAGAATTCGGGACCCGGTTTCAGGGCGGAGAAATCCTGGATCAGGATTTTTTTGCCTTTGTGATGGACAAACCGGACTCTGTCGGCTTCGGCGGTCATGAAGGCCCTCCCATGGGTGATGTCCCATAATATTACGAAAATCCGGAACAAAAAGCAAACGATCTTGACAACCGCCCGGGGACCTGTCGGCACGCGTTTTCCCGGGGCTTTTTTCGCTTGATATTTTCATTCCGAATGCGCAAATTTCATAAATGGATCGCATTCTTTTCAGAAATGGAGGTGTGGTTATGCCGAGTCTGCGAATTTCCCGATTGCTGGCCGCCGGCCTGCTGGTCTGCCTGATCTTCGCCGCCTGCGCCGTGAATCCGGTGACCGGCAAACGCGAACTGATGCTCATCTCGGAAGCGCAGGAGATACAGTACGGAATGGAGGGAGACAAGGAAATCTGCGCGGAATACGGCGTCGTGGACAATCCGGCACTCACCTCCTACGTCGAGCGCATCGGCCTGAACATGAGCCGGATCAGCCACCGGCCGAATCTGCAGTGGCATTTCCGCGTGCTCGACACGCCCGTGGTCAACGCTTTTGCCGTGCCCGGCGGGTACATCTACGTGACCCGCGGCATCCTGACGTACATGAACGACGAGGCCGAACTGGCCGGCGTCATCGGCCACGAGATCGGGCACGTCTGCGCCCGTCACACGGCCCGCTCGATCAGCCAGCAGCAGATGGCCATGATCGGCCTCCAGCTCGGGTACGCGTTTTCCGAGAAGCTCCGGAACCTTTCCGGGCTGGCGGAATTCGGCGTCAGCATGCTCTTTCTCAAATTCAGCCGCGACGACGAGCGCCAGTCCGACGATCTCGGCGTGGAGTACGCCAGCAAACAGGCCTATGACACGAAACGCATGGCGGCCTTCTTCGAAACGCTGGAGCGCATGTCCGGCGGCCAGGAATCGGGCCTCCCCGACTGGTTCTCCACCCATCCCAATCCGGAAAACCGTGTCGCGGCCGTGCTGAAAAAAACCACCCAATGGCAGGCCAAATTGGCCCTGGCCCAGTACAATGTCAACCGCGACGCCTATCTGAAGACGATCAGCGGCATTGTTTTCGGCGACGATCCGGCCCAGGGCTATGTTTCCGCAAACGCCTTCTACCAGCCGACGATGAAGTTCACTTTCCCGGTGCCCGAGGGCTGGAAGGTGAACAACATGGCGTCCCAGGTCCAGATCGCAGATCCGAACGGCAAAGCCTCGATCATTCTCATGGCCGGTTCCGGGTCCTCCGCCTCCGAGGCCGCGGACAAGTTCATCTCCGGCAACAACGCCGTCGTGCAGGCGCGCCAGTCCCTGACGGTCGGCGGCTATACGTCCCAGAAGGTGGTGTCCCGTCTCGCGTCCGAATCGGACACACTCAAGGTCATGTCCTATTTCATTCCCAAGGACGGCACGGTGTACGCGTTCCACGGACTGTCCACGCCGGCCCAGTTTGAGCAGTTCACGAACACGTTCGCGTCGACCATGGGCGGATTCCGGAACCTCACCGACGCATCCAAGATTAACGTCAAGCCCGAGCGGCTCACCGTCAAGAACGTGACCAAGGCGGCCACCCTGCGGTCCATCCTGAAGCAGGGCGGCATCGCGGAAGCCCGGCTCGAGGAAATGGCCATCATGAACGGCATGCGGCTGGACGAGATGGTTCCGGCCGGCACGCTGGTCAAGATTCCCGCCAAATAGCGGCTTTCCGGCCCCCGGCGCTCCGTCCGGCGCGGACGGAACGCCGCCATGAGAACGGCAAAGAGAACGGCTCTCCGCCGATGGACGCGGGGAGCCGTTTTTTTGACAGGAACGATACGGCCCGCCGGCCTCAGAACGCCCAGCCGAATTTCAGGAACTCCACGTCCACGATGATCCGTTCGTCATCGTCGTAACTCAGGAATTTTCCGTAGAATTTGCCGCTCTCCCCGATGATGTAGCGGCCGACGCTGAAACTCGCGCCCCAGTACAGGCCGTGGTATGAGAACTTCCGGACTCCCAGGCCGAAACCGATCCCCAGCTTGCTCTCGCTGTCCTTCCCGCCGGTCCCTTCATCCCCGAAGAGGGTTTCGTTGGTTTCGGACAAGGTTCCGTTCAACCGGGCGAAACGCGTGAACGCGCTCAAATAGAATCCGTTCCGGGTGTTGCCCAGAAAGTACCGGAGATGGCAGTCCGCAGTCCACTCGCGCAGGTCCATCGCGTCCTTCGGATTCGAATAATACAGGGGGAAGGCGACTTCCATCCGCCGGCTGACGCTGAAAAGCGACACTCCCCCGCTCAGGGTCAGGGACTCTTCCGCGATCAGCGGCCGGATGAAGTTGAATTCGACGCCGATCCGTTTTCCGGCCAGGGGTTCGTTTTTCGACTCCCGGTACATCCGCTTCTGAAGCCGATAAATGGAGTCAATCTTCGCTGAAACCGACAGAGTGTCCTGACCGCTCAGCGCGGCGGACCCGGCGCTGACCGTCCACAGCGCCATCCAGATGACCAAGGACTTTTTGCCCATCGCGTTTCCCTTCAAGTTCGGGTCCGGTTGATCTCCTTTCACGGATAGCACAATTGCGCCGCCGGGAACCTCGCGGTCAGCAGGGCGAGCATGGCGCCCCGGGCCTCCGGCGTGAAATAGGGTTCCGGGCAGATATTCCGCCCGTTCTTCCAGATGTCGAAATGGAGCGTGACATCCCCGCCCGACATGTCGCCTTTCGAGAAATTGTACAGCCTGCCCAGATCATCCCCCCGGTCGACACGCTGTCCGGGCGAGAACGGGATGGCGTTCCGCTGGACACGCGCCTCCGCCTCGGAGTGGGCGCGCGGTTCGTACAGAAGATGATAGACATACGCTTCGTCGAAACGGACGGTCATGTTCACCTGCCACTGCCCGTTGCGCTCATTCTGATATACCTTCAACTCCTCCACGACGCCTCCGCATGGAGCGATCACGGCGGCGCTGTCACCCGCGGGAATCAGGTCCAGGCCCTGGTGGCTGAATCCCCAGGGCGCACCGGTGGTGTCCGAATCCGCGAAACCCGGGAATATATATTTGAATTCGGAAGCTTCGGCGTACGGGACCGACAGTGAAAATTCCGCTCTCCCCGGATTCGAGTCGGGCCCGGGATCGTGGCGTGTCGGCGATGAATCCCTGCATCCAAACACCGATAAAATGAGGCACAGGCAGAGTCCGGTGGTCCTGACGCGAAAACGTCCACTCGCCGACGCGAGCCATCCGACCGCGCTCCGGTTCATAAAACCTCTCTTTCACGCTCCAGGGAGCCTGTGACGTCAGCGATCCGTTTTCCTTTTCCTATTCGGTCAGGACGACCCAGTTCTCCAGGTTCCCCTCCGTGAACGTTCCGTCCGAGCAGAGGGGGTCCGCGTCCCTCGCGTCTTTCGGGATGATGAAGTCGCCCCTCCCGGACGCCCCCCTCGCCCGGTAGCGGTCGAAAACCGGATCCGTCATGACGTCAAAGAAGGAGATCAGCTTCCGGCGCCCGCCGGGCACGCGGACCGACACCGCGATGTCGGAATAGGTGCGGTCGCTGATGTGCGTGCCGAGCCATTGCCCTGCGGCGACGGACTGCCCTTCGGCCAGGGAATCCGCCAGACGGAGATGGAAGAGGCCGAACTCGAAGTCCGGATAATCCGCCGACCGGATCCAGACCTGGGTCCCCATCCATTCCTCGAAGCGCCACACGACGGTTCCCCGGACCGGCGAGAACACGCGGACCGCGGACCAGTCCACGGAGCCCTTCGGCTGGAAGTAATGCTTCATGCTCCGGCAGGATTCGAAATCGTCCGAATAATCGTGTCCGATCCCGGAACGGAACCTGGAAACCCGCATGATCTTTTCGGTCTCGATGTAATCGGATTCCGCGAAACGGGGAATGCCCCACGCGTCGACGTCGTATTTGCAGTGGAGGGAAACCCAATCTTCCGGCCCGCCGGTTCCTGAAAGCGAATCGCCCTCGCAGACAAGCGGATGACTGTCCCTTTCCTCGCGGCTGATGATGAAAGACGGCGTGGCCGGCGCCTCGCAGTCCCGGAGAGGCGCGAACAGGGAGTCTGAAACGGTCTGCACGTCGAAAAGGGAAACGAGCCTGGTGCCGGACGGCGTCCGGACAGCCACGGCGATCGAGACGGCCCGGTCTCCGCTCCAAAACGTGCCGATGCCCCGGCCGGAGCTCACGGACGTTCCGGTCCTGATTTCTCCGGACGGCAGGAGGCCGGACAGACGGAATTCGAAATCCGGGTATTCGGAGGACCGGATGCTCAGACGGGATCCTCTTTCTCCGGATTCGATCCCGGACACTGTTCCGTCCACCGGTGAAACCACGATAAGATCCTCCGGATTGAATCCCGGCCTGGGTTCGAAGTAATGGAGCATGCTGCGGCATCGCTCGAAATCGTCCGATACGTCCGGGCCGACCCCGGAGCGGAACCGGGAAATCCGGCTCATTCTCGAAATGTCCACCGCGTGGACCGTCACGAACCGGGGAATGCCGTTCCGGTCCGTGTCCCAGCCGGACGGCTCGGATGGTTTTGGATTGCCGCAGGAGAGGAATGCCAGATGGAGGCAGACCGGCAGGAGACTCATGGGATGGAAACGGATCATCATACGGCCCTCCCTTGATCGACCGTACAAGCCACTGACCCGGCGGAATGCGGCGGCCCGCCGCCGCGTCAGTGACGGTACCCGTTCGAACGGAACGCCAGACCCATCGGACCAATCCGGACCCCGCCGCCCGCGATGACTTCGTTCTCCTGGCCCAGGCCGCAGAAAAGCCAGGGCGACGCGCCGCGGATCCGGACCACGCCCGGGAACAGGTTCAGTTTGGCCTTGTACGCCCGGGATCCGGAGAACAGCAGGGACGCCATCAGGGAGCCGTTGCGATCGTAAAAGAGCCCCGCGTTCCAGATCAGGTCCACGGTCAGGATTCTCCCCCGGCCGTCGTCCCGCACGACTCTCTGCTTTCTCGACATCACGCCCGCGCCGAAGGACCAGGAGGATCCCTCCGGCCGTCCGAGCGAGAGGCCGAGCAGACCGTTCAGCCCGAAATGATAGAACAGGCTCCAGCGTTCCGCTCGCGGAAACGTCCACTTGACCATGTAATTGTCCGCGTTGTTCTCGAGCGTGCTTCCGAACGGATCGAAGGCCGCGGGCGTGGACCAGTCGCGCATGTGGAGCGTCTCGCCGAAGAACCGGCTGACCCGGTTCGAGGAGAACAGGAGGATGCCCAGGGGGTCGAAAATCCAGAGGTCCGCGATGGGGTCGACGTTCACGCCCTCGTAGGCGTCGTTCTCCACAACCTCGTTGAGGAGATGGTACGCGGCGCAGGTGGCCGCGGACCAGACGCGGCCATGGCGGAATCCGTTCGCCCCGTACCACTCCGAGAGCTGGCGGAAGGTCATGCCGCTCCCGATGAGGTGGCTCTGGTAATTCGGCACGTATTGGGCGCTTTTCGGCGCGAGACTCACGGGAATCACTTCGGTGGTGAGAAACTTCCGCCATCCGAACGCGCGGATACTGCCGGCCGGGTCGGACACATTGCGCATGACGTTTTTCCAGCCGGTGCGGTAATCCACGCCGAACGGGTCGCGGTCCCGGTTTCCGGCCTGGAAAATGCTGTACCCGCCGTTCAGCACCACGAACGCGGGGTTGTAAAGCGACTCGGAGCCGTACGGGAGGGAATGATAGAAAAAGGGGCCGTCCGTGCCGGACGGCAGGCAGAGGGCCGGCGGCCCGGCCAGCAGAAACGCGAGGAATCGGACGAAACGGCCCGCCCGCCGCGGGACGCGGCCGGCCTCAGGCAATGTGGAACTCCGATTTCTCGACGCGTCCGCTGGAACGTCCGATCTTGTGCCAGCCGCTCCGGTCATTGAGCGTCACCCAGCGCCGTTCCTCGGTCCGGTAGAACCAGTCCTTGTCGAGCTGGTAATAGAGCTGTAGGTTCCGGGTCTCGATGATGTTGAGAATCTCGTTCGTGTGCGAGTGGCTTTCGTCGTAATCGGTCGTGGCCTTCTGCCCCATTTCGGAATAGGCCTGGTTCAGTTCGAGCAGCAGGTCGAGGACTTCGTGGTCGAGCGGCCGTATCGTCAGGCCGAGCCGGACGGCCTCCTCCGAGAGAATCGGGTAGTCGTGCGACGGATACCGCGTGTTGAGCACCTCGGCGATCCGCCGGACGGACTCCTCCTCCTTGATGTGATAGGAAAGAATCGCCCGGCACAGCATCACCGACAGCGAATCCGCCCGGTCCACGGCGCCGATGACCAGGGGGTGGACGTACTCGAACAGGGACTTGTAGGGGTTCGCCGCGGTCTGGTCCTTCTCCTTCTGCCAGAGCGCGATGACCCGCTTGAGCTCGTCCAGGCTCACGCTGACGCGCTCGTTGTCGCGGTCGATGGGCGAGAGGTCGTGCGTGAGCGACGTGTCCACCGCCGTCAGGTACGACATGGGACCCATGTGGATCGCGTTCGCTCCGAGCGCGATCATGGTCGCGGCCGACGCGCATTCGAGCGGGATGAGGGCCTGGATGTTGGTGAAATAGGTCCGGAGCAGATTCACGATGCGCAGCGATGCCTGCCCGTTCCCGCCCTCGGACTTGATGAACAGGTACAGCGTGTCCCGCTTGCCGATGTTCTCGAGCATCTCATAGATGGCGATCACGTCGTTCTGGCAGACGGACCCCTGCGGATTGTTCCAGTACGAGATGAAAACGCCGTCGAGCCTCTCCGCGATGCGGGTGACGATCTTCTGGGTCTCGGTGAACTTGACGGGCGGCTGTTTGACTGCGATGCGCTTCTTGCGTTCGGCCATTTTAATCCTCCGGGGGGGGTGAGCTTCAATTTACGTGAAACCGGGGATAATAGCAAGGGAGAGTTCAACGGAAAGAAGAATGACAACCGACGGATGATGGAATTCAGGCTTCAGCCTTTCATTCGAATGAAAATGAAACCCTGAAGGGTGAATTCCACAGTGTTGATATTACCCGTGATCCATGATTCAGGCTTCCGTTCTTCATCCAAAGTGGATGAAAGGCTGAAACCTGGTTTCCTGTTTTCTTTGAACATTGAACCTTGAACTTCCAACTGTTGAGACAGCCCTTGTCGAAAAGCCCTTGACCTCCGTTCCCCCCGTGTTTACATTACGGTCATGAAGCGAACCCGCGACATCGGGCGATGCCTCTGCCGCGCCTTCGACGAATGGCGCGAGGACCGCGCCGGCCGCCTGTCGGCCGCCCTCTCCTTCTACACCCTGTTCTCTCTCGCGCCGCTCCTGGTGTTTTTCGTCCTGGCCGCCGGGCTGGCCCTGGGGCGCGAAGGCGGCCAGGCGTTCATCACGTCCCGCCTCAGGGAATTCCTCGGGCCGCAGGCCGCGGACGTGATCGGCTCACTGATCGAAAACGCGCGAAACCGGGAACCCGTTTCGGGCCTCGCGGCCGGCGCGGCCGGAATCGCGGCGATGCTCTGGGGCGGATCCACGGTTTTCGGATGCCTGGCCGACTCGCTCAACGCGATCTGGAACGTGAAACGCAGGGGAGGCCGTTTCGGGATCCGCGGATTCCTGGTGCACCGGCTCGCGGCCTCCGTCATGGTTTTCGGAACCGGCGCGTTTCTGGTGGTTTCGTCGCTGGCGACGCTGGGCCTGGCCGCGCTGGGCGCTTTTCTCTCGGAACGCCTGACGATACCCGTTCAGGCCTTCAGAGCCGGGGATTTCCTGCTGTCCGTCGCGGTTCTGACCCTTCTGTTCTCAGCGGTGTTCAAGTGGGTTCCGCTCGTCCGGCAGACGTGGTCGGACGTGTGGCCCGCGGGCCTGCTGACCGCATTTTTGTTCAGCGTCGGGAAATACGGCATCGGATTGTATCTCGTGACCTCGAGCGTCTCCTCCGCGTACGGGGCCGCCGGATCGCTGGTGGTCATGCTGATCGGCGTTTACCTGGCCGCGGAGATCTTCTATTACGGGGCCGAATTCAACAAGGTGTGGATGCGGACGCGGGGGTCGGGCGCGGCTCAAAAATGAAGTTCATGGTTGAGGGCGCAAGATAGCACGTCCGGAATGGCCCGCGATTCTCAGCGGGCCCTTCGGACGAGGGCTTGATAATATCCGCTTCTCTGCTCCTTGAACTATATTCTTCAGCGTTCCGACAGGGTGGTCGTCGGCCTCCCGATGAAATACGGATCCGACACGGATTCCCGGAACGCACGCAGGGCCTCATCCGAGGAATTCACCCGCCAATCCAGCTCCTTGTTGATGTGGAACCAGGTGACGATCTTGATCCTCGGATATTTGTTCTTCAGCCGGTCGAAAGCGTCGCGTATCCAGTCCGCCTTTGTCCGCCCGTCCATCCGGAATTCCCCAGACGCGAACTCCGCGATCATCATCGGCTGGTCGCCCAGCTTCGCGCAGGCGCGGACCAGATCGCCGAAGCAGGACTCGAAATCGTCATACGGCCGGTCGCTCCCCCACGGGTCCCGCGGATACCAGTTGTAGGCGTCCAGCCCGATCCAGTCCACATACGCGCCGCCCGGCCAGTAGTTTTCGATCCGGTTCCAGGGTTCCGGCGACAAATCGATGCTGGGGCCATGCGGGCACCAGACCCAGCGGACGTTCACCGCCCCGGCCTTCCGGAACCGGTCCACCGTGTACCGCCAGACCGCGACCACCTTCGCGGGGCCGCCGTCCGGCCCGCCGTTCTTGAACCCGCCCCAGACGTACCAATTGCCGTTGAATTCATGCAGAAACCGGATCAGCACGGGCCCTCCCCACCGCCTGGCGCCCGCCGCGAAGGAATCGATGACCGCGTCGCTTTTTCCCGCGAGCACGTCATCGAGGCCGGTTTCGGAAGGAGAGGACACGGATCGGGTGTTGTTCGGGTTTTCGGAAGGCCGGAACAGTTCCCAGGTGACGTGCGGAATGCAGCCCATGCTCCGGACGGTTTCGCAGGCCCCGGCCGGGAAGGGATCGTCCCATGTGCAGTACCACATGACGCTGCCGACGGGCTTTCCGATCAGCGCTTCGAAGGACCGGATACCGGCTTCGCCGTTCGCCGGGAAACGGGCCTGCCCTTCGGCCGTGAACATGCCGAGCATGCAGCCTTCCCATTTTCCGTCCGCCGGAAGTTCCGGCGGGCGGCCGGCACAGGCGGCAGCCAGAAGTGGAATGATCAGAGTCCTATTTCGAAAACCGATTCTTCTCATGCACGGCCCCTTTTCAGTTCAAAGTTCAAAGTTCAAGGTTCAAAGATCTGTCTCTTATACACATCTCCGAGCCCACGAGACAGCGCT
>JAUCQC010000253.1 GCA_030372965.1 bacterium | reverse complement strand
TCGGAACTCGTCGGCAGGGTCAGATGTGTATAAGAGACAGGTCCGCGGGGGCGATTCCTGGTTCGGCGCGGACAAGGCCCGTCATTTCACCGCGTCCTTCCTCCTCACGGGAGCGGTGAGCCGCGGCCTGCGCGTTCACGGCGGCGAGAGCCGGAGCCGGAGTCTCGCGGCGGGCGTCGGATTCACGGTGTCGCTCGGCGGCCTGAAGGAGATGCTCGACCGCACGGGCCGGGGTCACGCCAGCTGGAAGGACATGGCCGCCAACGCGCTGGGCGCCGGATGCGGCGCCCTGCTCCTTTCGTGGTGGTGACGCGGATGCGCGACTGGCACGAGGCCGCGGGCGCCGTTCACCTGCACAGCGACTTTTCGGACGGCGCCCTGCCCATTCCGGAGATCGCGGCCATTGCCGGGGAAATGGGCCTTGATTTTCTGCTGTTCTCGGACCACAACACGCTCGCGCCCAGGCGTCTCGGGCTGGAGGGCTGGCACGGCCGGACGCTGGTTCTCGCCGGGTGCGAGCTCAACGACGAAAACGACCGGAACCATTACCTGGCGTTCCGGATCCGCAGGGAAATTCCGGCCGGGCTGACGGCCCGGCAGAACGTGCGGCGCGTCGCCCGGCAGGGCGGGTTCGGGGTGATCGCCCACCCGGCGGAGAAGCGCAGTTTCTCCGACGCCTATCCGCCGTATCCCTGGACCGACTGGGATGTCGACGGATTCGACGGCATTGAAATCTGGAACCAGATGTCCGAATGGCTCGAGGGCGTGACGCGCCGCAACATCGCCTGGCGGATCTGGCACCCTCTTCGGTCCATCCGGTTCCCGGTCTGGACCACCCTGGACCGCTGGGACCGGCTGAACCGGAAGCGCCGCGTCGTGGGCCTGGGCGGCATCGACGTGCACGCCTTCGAGTACAAGGTGCTGGGCCTGTTCTCCGTCGCACTGTATCCGTACAAGGTGCAGTTCAAGTCCATCCGCATGCATCTGCTGACCGCGAAACCCCTGCGGCCGGACGTCGTGCCGGCTCCGGCCGCGGCGGAGGCGGCCGTGTTCGAGGCGCTGGCCGCCGGCCGGGCGTTCATCGTCAACCACTCGCTCGGCGACGGCCGCGGATTCCGGTTCTGGGCCGAACGGGCCGGCAAGCGCCACCCCATGGGAAGCCGCCTGGCGCGATCGGGAAACGTCCTGCTCCGCGCCGAGGCGCCCCTGCCGGGCCGCATGCGGCTCCTGCGGGACGGCAGGGTCGCCCGCGAGGACCACGGCCGGAGCGTCCGCATGCGCACCTCCGAATCCGGCGTCTACCGGATCGAAATTTTCCGAAAGAACCGGGGCTGGATCTACTCCAATCCCATCGTAATCACATGACCAAGGCAGGCTGCATGACCCCCCATCCCCCGCCCGATGAACCCAGGGAATTCTGCGGCGTCATCGGCGTCCACGGCCACCCCGAGGCGGCCGAAATGGCGTATCTGTCCCTGTACGCGCTCCAGCACCGCGGGCAGGAGGGCTGCGGCATCGTCTCCTCGGACGGTATCCGGCTGTACAAGCACCTTGGCCAGGGGCTGGTCAACGACGTGTTCCACGCGCCGGAGATACTGCGGACCCTCAAGGGCGGCCAGGCCATCGGCCACAACCGCTACTCGACGACCGGCTCCGATCAGCTGATCAACATCCAGCCCATCGTGGTCAATTCCAAGGAGGGCCCGCTCGCGCTCGGGCACAACGGCAATCTGGTCAATTACCGGAGCCTCCGCGAGCGTCTCCAGTCCGAGGGAGCGATTTTCCAGACGTCCACGGACAGCGAGATCATCCTGCATCTCATCGCCCGCTCCCAATGCGGCCGTTTCACCGACCGCGTGAAGGAGGCGCTGAACGCCGTGCGCGGGGCGTATTCGCTCGTGCTGCTCTCGCGCGAGTGCCTCATCGCCGCCCGCGATCCGGGCGGATTCCGGCCCCTGGCGCTCGGCCGCCTGGAGGGCGGCGCCTGGGCCGTGGCCTCCGAGACGTGCGCCTTCGATCTCATCGGCGCGGAGTACGTGCGCGACGTGGAGCCGGGCGAGATGATCGTCTTCGACGAGTACGGCATGCGCTCGGAGAAGCTCGAGGGGACCGGCCGCAGGAGCAGCTGCATCTTCGAATTCATCTATTTCAGCCGGCCGGACAGCCGCATCTTCGGCGAATGCGTGGACAAGACCCGCCGCAAGTTCGGCAAGCGCCTCGTGGAGGAGCATCCCGTGGACGCGGACATCGTCATCTCCGTGCCCGACTCCAGCAACACGGCGGCCCTCGGTTTCTCCCGCAGGAGCGGGATCAAGTTCGAGCTCGGCCTGATCCGGAACCACTACATCGGCCGCACCTTCATTCAGCCCCAGCAGTCGATCCGCAATTTCGGGGTGAAGGTGAAATTCAACCCGGTCGAGGGCGTCCTGAAGGGACGGCGGGTCGTGGTCGTGGAGGATTCGATCGTCCGGGGCACGACGCTGAGAACCCTGACCCAGTTCATCCGCAAGGCGGGCGCCGTCGAGGTGCACATCCGGGTGAGTTCGCCGCCCATTCTCCATCCCTGCTACTACGGCATGGATTTTCCCACGCGCGAGGAGCTGATCGCGTCGAACCGTTCCGTGGAGGAGATCCGGGAATTCCTACAGGTCGATTCGCTGGGATACCTGTCGCGCGAGGGCATGCTGGCGTCGGTTCCGGGCGATGGGGGCGATTACTGCACAGCCTGTTTCGACGGGAACTATCCCGTCCCCTTCGACGACCCCGTCGGCAAAATCCATTTCGACGGCGCGCCCGGGGAGGCGCGATGAACAGGGGCATGGCCCTGCTGGACCGCGTCTTTCTGCTGCGGCCGACTCTCTTTTTCCCGATCTGGATCTATTTCCTCGCCGGGCTGGCGGGCGGCGGGCGCTTCGGCCGCGGCACCGGGGATTTCATCCATCCCGTTCCGCCCGTGTGGGTCCTCGTCCTGCTGACCCTGCTGGGCGGGAGCGTCTACATCCTCAATCAGATCCGGGACCGGGAGACCGACCGGCTGAACGGGAAACTCTTCCTGATCGCCAACGGCATGGTGGACGAGCGTTCGGCCTATCTCCAGGCGTGGGTTCTGGCCGCGGCCGCGCTCGGCGCGGCTTTCTGGATCGACCTGCTCCTGGGATTCGGATTTCTCACGCTCTTTCTCATCACCGGCGTGCTGTACAATTACCCGCCGACGAACTGGAAGAACCTTCCCGTTCCGGGACTCGCGGTGAACGCATGCGGCATGATGCTGGTCTACGACACGGGCTGGGTGTCGGGCGGCGGGGATCAGGCGTTTCCCGCGCAGGCGCTCGCCTACGGCTTCGGCACCGCGGCCGTGTACTGCAACACCACCCTGCCGGACATCAAGGGCGATTCCAGAACCGGCAAGATCACTTTCGGGGTCCGGTACGGCATCCGGAACACGGCCGTCTGGGCGCTGGTCTTCGAGGCCGCCTGCGCGGCCACCGCCCTGGTCACGGACGAAATGATGCTGTTCGTTCCGAGCGCGGCGGTTCTGCCGCTGTTCGCGGTCGCGGCGGCGCGCGGAAAACTGCCGGATTCCCTGCGGGCCACCAAATTCTCGGTGCTCGCGCTGGCGGCCTCGGTGTGCGCGCGGTTTCCGCTGACGCTGATCCCGATCGCGGCCGTTTTCTTCCTGTCCCGCTGGTATTACCGGAAGCGGTTCGGTTTCGACTATCCCAACTTCAAGGCATCGTGAGGCCCGATTGAAACAGAACGTCCGTTACCGGATTGCCGCAGCGGCCTGCGATTTCTGCGGCGTCTGCGTCGCCGTGTGCCCGGCCGGCGCGATCGAACTGAAGGAGTCCTCCGTCCGCGTTCTGGACGAGCGCTGCGTCGGGTGCGGCGACTGCGCCGTGATGTGCCCGCTCGGCCTGCCCGTCCGGGAGGAGGCGGAGTGAGGGACCGCGCGGATATCGTCGTCGTTGGCGGCGGACCCGCGGGGTCGTGGGCCGCCCGGTCCGCGGCGCTGGCCGGCGCCTCGGTGATGGTGTTCGAGAAGGACCGCGAAGTCGGTCTCCCGGTGCGGTGCGCCGAAGGCGTTTCCTCCGGCGGCCTGCGCGGCCTGGTGGAGGTTCGGCCGTCGTGGATCGCCCGCGAGGTGCGGGGCGCGAAGCTGGTCGCGCCGGACGGCACGGTTGTGACCGCCTGTCCCGGGGACACCGGAATCGTGCTGCACCGCAAGGTGTTCGACGCCGACCTGGCCGCGATGGCGGCCGAGGCGGGGGCCGTTTTTCTCACCAAGGCCTGCGTCACGGGCCTGCTCCTCCGGAACGGGACCGTGTCCGGCGTCCGGGTCGAGCATCTCGGACGCGTCTTCGAAGTGGCGGCGAAAATCGTCATCGGAGCGGACGGCGTGGAATCGGCCGTCGGCCGGTGGGCGGGGCTCGACACGCGAACGCCGCCGGAATTCATCGCGAGCTGCTGCCAGGCGACGGTCGCGGGGCTCGATCCGGACCCGGATCTCGCGGAGTTCCACTTCGGGTCGGCCGTCGCGCCCGGCGGATACGCCTGGGTGTTCCCCAAGGGCGGACGGACTGCGAACGTGGGGCTCGGGGTTCCGGAGGCGGCGTGCCGGATCAAAAAGCCCGTCGATTTCCTGAAGGATTTTCTCGGACGGAGGTGCCCGGGGGCCTCGGTGCTGACCTGGGTCGCGGGCGGGGTTCCGCTCTGCCCGCCGCGGGGCGACATCGTCGCCGACGGCCTGATGCTTGTCGGAGACGCGGCGCATCAGGCCAGCCCGCTCACGGGCGGCGGCATTCTCAACGCCCTGATCGCGGGCCGGCTCGCGGGTGAAACCGCGGCGGAATGCGTCCGCCGGGACGACGCTTCGAAAAAAGCGCTGGGAGCCTACGCCAAAGCCTGGATGAAGGCCGGCGGCGATGAAATCGAGCGGGATTTCAGGATCAAGAAGGTCGTGTACGGGCTGTCCGACGAGGAGCTCAACGGCGTGGCGCGGACCCTGTCCGCGATTCCAGAGGAAAAACGCACGGCCCAGGCGATTTTCAAGGCCGGGCTGTTCAGGCACCCGAAACTGGCCTTTGAGCTGTTCCGGTCCTATTTCTGAGGAAACCGATGGAAAACAACAGGCGGATCTGGACGATCCCGAACGGGCTGAGCCTACTGCGGCTCCTGTTTCTGATTCCCATTCTGCTCCTGATGGCCGAGGGCAGGCGTCACGCCGCGCTGGTCTTCATCCTGCTCGGCATCGCCACGGATTTCATCGACGGGTGGGTCGCCCGCCGCTTCAACCAGGCGTCGGATCTCGGACGGATGATGGACCCGCTCATCGACAAGGTGAATGTGCTGTCCGCCGCGCTGCTGATGGCGCTGTCACCGCTCTACCGCTTCCCCCTGTGGTATCTCGCGTTTCTCGTTGTCCGGGAACTTTCCGTGCTGGCGTTCGGCCTGTGGGCGGTGCGCCGGAAAGGCGTTGTGCTCGAGGCGAACCGGCCGGGCAAGAATTCGGCCTTTTTCACCGGCGTGAGCGTGGCGCTGTTCATCCTCGGCTGGCAGCCGTGGGCGAACCTGGCGATGGCGCTCGCGGTCGCGCTCACCCTGTATTCCACCTGGGTCTACTGGCAATCCTTCCGCGCCGCGGTGCGGGGCGGTTCAGCGTCGGGGAGCCGGCGGGCGGACGCGGCTTGAGCCCGCTTTCAATGCCCTGGGCCTCGGGCCTGTCCAGGGCCGGCAGGTCCCTGCGGGACGGAATCAGCCGCCTGTTCGCGGCCGCCGGTCCGGACCGCGACGCCATACTCGAGGGGCTTGAGACCGCGCTCCTCGAAGCGGACGCGGGCCCGGATACAGCGGCCGACCTGGTCGAGACCGTCCGGAACGTCCGGATTCCCGAGGGTGGCGACGAAGCCGCGGCCGTGCGTCTCGCGCTGAAGGAGCGGATCCGCGGCCTGCTCGCGGGATGCGGCCCGGATCCGTCCGCGTTCCTGGAAAAACCCTGGGTGGTGCTCGTCGTCGGCGTGAACGGCACGGGCAAGACCACCACGATCGGAAAACTGGCGCACCGCTTCAGCGCGGCCGGAAAAAAAACGGTCATCGGGGCCGCGGACACCTTCAGGGCCGCGGCGAACGAACAGCTTGCGGCCTGGGCCGGCCGTGCCGGGGTCCCCGTGATTTCCCAGAAGCCGGGCGCGGACCCCGCTTCCGTCGCCTTCGACGCGCTGGACCACGCGGTGCGACAGTCGGCGGACGCGCTTCTGATCGACACGGCCGGCCGCCTGCAGACCAAGGTGAATCTCATGGAGGAGCTCAGGAAAATCAGGCGCGTGCTCTCCAAGCGCGTGCCCTCGGCCCCGCACGAGACCCTGCTGGTGATGGACGCCACCACCGGGCAGAACGGGCTGGCCCAGGCGCGGCAGTTCACCGAAGCCGCGGGTGTCACCGGCGTCGCGCTCACCAAGCTGGACGGAACGGCCAGGGGCGGGGTCGTGCTGGCGATCCGGCGGACCCTGGGCCTGCCGATCCGGTGGGCGGGTCTCGGCGAGGGCATCGACGATCTTCAGCCGTTCGACGCGGAGGCGTTCGCGGAGGGAATACTGGGGTAGCGCGTGAGAGGGGTCATACACGCGAAGTGAAAAGATGACCACAGATGAACTCGGAATACCGCGGAATGAGTATGTGTTGATATTGTCGTCAGGGTTCTATTGCGGGGCTGTCCCCAAAAAGTCGATTCACCCGCGCTCTGAGCCCCTCGCAAGGCTCGGGATAAACTCCGTCGAAGGGCGCACTGTAACGGATTGACAATTCGCCTCGACGGAGTTTATCCTGAGCGAAGCGAAGGGCTCGGCGAGCGGTAATCGTTGAATTTAAAGCGGCCGTGGTGCAAAAAAAACGAAAAAAAGTAGCCATTATCACCCTGGGCTGCCCCAAGAACCAGGTCGATTCCGAGGTTCTGGCGGCTGAATTGAGGCGCCACGGGGCCGTGCTCACGGCCGATCCGGAAGAGGCGGACGACATCTGCATCAACACGTGCGGTTTCATCCGCGACGCGAAGCAGGAATCCATCGACGCGATACTCGAAGCGGTCCGGCTCAGGGACAAGGCCGGCCGGTCCCGGGCCGTCCGGCCGCGCGTGACGGTGTGGGGATGCCTCTCGGAGCGGTACCGGGACGCCCTGCCCCGGGAAATTCCGGAGGTGGACGCCTATTTCGGGGTAGAACCTTACCGGTCGCTCGGGCGTTTCATCATCGGGGACCGGTACCGCTGGTCCGAGGCCGGCCGGCGCGGCCGCGTGCTGTCCACGCCGCCGCACACGGCCTATCTCAAGATCGCGGACGGCTGCGATCACGCCTGCTCGTTCTGCGCCATTCCCCTGTTCAAGGGGAAAACACGCAGCCGGCCGCAGGCGGGCCTTGTCCGCGAAGCCGAATCGCTCGCGGACCGGGGCGTGAAGGAACTGATCCTCATCGCCCAGGACACCACCGCCTACGGACGCGACCTGGGGGGGAAGGCCTCGCTGGCCCGGCTCCTGAAGAGACTGGCCCGCATTTCAGGAATCGAATGGATCCGGATCCTGTACGGCCACCCGGCGCACGTGGACGACGCCCTGATCGACACCATGGCCGGCGAACCGAAAATATGCAAGTACCTGGACCTGCCGCTCCAGCATGTTTCGGATCCCGTGCTGAAGGCCATGGGCCGCGGCATGACGAAGGCCGCCGTGGTCCGGCTGATCGAGACGCTCCGGGCACTCGTGCCCGGTCTGACGCTCCGCACGGCTTTCATCACGGGATTCCCGGGCGAGACCGAGAGCCGGTTCCAGGAGCTGGCCCGGTTCGTCCGGGAGGTCCGGTTCGAGCGCATGGGCGTTTTCGCGTTTTCCCCCGAGGAGGGAACCCGGGCCGCGACCCTGCGACCGGCCGTGCCGGCCCCCACCGCGAAGCGCCGGGCGGGCGAGCTGATGCGCATCCAGAACACCCTGTCCTGTCTCTTATAA
>JAUCQC010000252.1 GCA_030372965.1 bacterium | reverse complement strand
CGCTGACTCGTGGGCTCGGAGATGTGTATAAGAGACAGGGACGGCGGTCATGTGCGCCGAGGCCGTCTGGTGGCGCTGTCACCGGTCCCTGATCGCCGACGACCTGAAGTCGCGCGGGATCCGGGTCCTGCACATCCTCGGGCCGGGGAAGCCCGAAGAGCATCCGTACACGCCGGCGGCCCGGCTGGTCGACGGCCGCCTGACCTATGTTCCGGCCGACAAGGGAGGCCGAAGGTCCGGTCCTCTGCCATAGGCCAGCTCGGGGTATTCCCGCCGCGGGGGACTTGGCCGGTCGCGGAGCCCCGATCTCAAGGCGAACGGGGTCCCCGCCGGGTCCAGCACTGGGCGAGTACGCGTAGCGGGATCCGGAGATTTGACCTCTTTTTAACAATCCCTTGACAATTTCGATCCCGGGCGGACGGACATTGGGGGCGCCCGGGACAGCCGGGAGAACATTCTCGAGGGAGGTCAAGATGAAAAAGATCATGATGGGGCTCCTGATCGCCGGGATGGCGGCCGTCGGGCCGGCCTGGGGCCAGGAGAAGAAGGTCAACACCAGCCTGAATCTCGGCGTCCAGACGAACATCTGGCAGGGCACGTCGTTCGACAACGCCTGGTTCACGCTGGACCTGCGGGTCGGGGTCTCGCTCGGCGCGTCGTGGGAGATCAGCCCCGAGGTCATGTACGCGGTCGACGATAGCTTCGATTTCAGCTGGAACAACCTCTATCCGGGCATCCTGGTCAATTACAGGTCCGGCGGCTTCTTCGTCGGCGCCGGCGCCGTCCTGCCGATCGGCTTCGGCGAAGGAGACTCCGCGACGGGCAACATCTCGCCCAAGATCAACGCCGGCTACAACTTCGGCAAGCTCAAGCTGACCGCCTATTTCCTCGTCCTGTCCGATTCGGGCATCAGTCTCTTCGACATGAACCAGGCGGGGATCACCCTCGGCTACCGGTTCTGAGACCGGGCTTCCGAGGTCCGTGCGGGGCGGCGCCCCGCCTGGTCGGGGCGCCGCGCTCTGTTCGCTTGTCGGACGCGCGCCGGTTCGCATATAATCGCGTCAGGGTGAAACCAGCATGCGCATGACACGGACCGTCCTCGCGCTCGTCCTGATG
>JAUCQC010000251.1 GCA_030372965.1 bacterium | reverse complement strand
CGCTGTCTCGTGGGCTCGGAGATGTGTATAAGAGACAGGAGGAGATCCGGACCTTCGTGTCGGGCATCGCGCGGCAGTCGGGCTTCGCCGAGGACGAAGTGAACAAGATCGAACTGGCCGTGGACGAGGCCTGCTCGAACGTCATCGAGCACGCCTACGGGGGGGAGCGGCCGGGGGACATCGACGTGTCCGTCCGGGCCGGCCGCGACCGGCTCACGGTGACCGTCACGGACAGCGGCAGGAGTTTCCGGTTCGACGGCGTGCCCGTACCCGACATGAAACAGTACCTGTCCGAGCTCCGGGTCGGCGGCCTGGGCATCTACCTGATGCGCATGCTGATGGACGACGTCACCTACCGTTCCCGGCCGGGCCGGAACGAACTCCGGATGGTGAAATACCGCGGCCGCACCGGTCCGTCGCGGGGAAAAGACTGACCGCCGATGGAACCGACCGAAACCCCCTCCGCGCCGGACGCCGGCTTCTCGCTGGATCAGCGCCTGCTCGAACAGTCGGCCCTGTTTGAGATGTGCCACACCATCACCTCCTCGCTGAGCCTCAGCGCCATTGTCGAGAACATGCTCCGCATCCCCATGGGCTATTTTCTCATCAGCCGGGGCATCGTCCTGCTGAGGGACCCGAAAGAGCCGGAATTCCGGGTCGAGGGGCTGCGGGGCATCTCCCGCGACATTCTTCACAAAACGCTCCGCCTGAACGATCCGCCCGGCCACTCCGTGCTGATGGCAGACCACGCCGGCGGGGAGGAATGGGCGGCGTTTTTCAGGGGATTCGGGATCGAAATCGTCCTGCCCCTCGCCACCTCGCGCGGCGTGCTCGGCCTGCTCGGGTTCGGAGAGAGGATCGGGGGGAAGGCGTACGGCCTGCGGGAAGTCGAATTCCTCGATTCCCTGTCCGGAATCGCGGCCACCGCGGTCGCGAACGGCCTTCTGGTCGAGGAGATCCGCGGCGTCAACCAGCAGCTCGACCGCAAGATCCAGCAGCTGCACACGATTTTCGACATCGGACGGGAACTGAACGTGACCCTGGACATGGAGAAGATCGGGCACATCCTGAGCTTCGCCATCATGGGTGAACTGCTGGTGAACCGGTGCATGGTGCTGGCGGAGGACGAAGGGGGCGCGGGCATCCGGGTTCTGGTGTCCAAGGGCGCTGTCTCGGCCCCGCCGGCGGATCCCGCCTGGCTCCGGCTGGCGAAGCCCGAAACGTCCGCGGGTGACGGCTTCTTCCCGGAATGGAAGCGGACCGGCATCACCGCGCTCGTGCCGATGCGCATCCGGGACGAGACCCGGGGGCTCCTCGCGCTGGGCCCGAAACTGTCGGGCGAGCCGTTTTCCGAATCCGACCTGGAGTTCCTCTCCACCCTCGGGCACCAGGCGATGTCCTCCATCGAGAACGTGCGGCTGGTCCGCGAGGCCCTGGACAAGGAGCGGATGGAGGAGGAACTGCGCTTCGCCCGCGGCATTCAGCAGGATCTCCTGCCCCGGTCCATGCCGCCGGTGAAGGGACTGGACATCGCGGCCGTGAACGTCCCCAGCCGGGAGATCGGGGGCGATTCCTACGACGTTCTCCAGCTGGACGCGGCCCGGGTGGGATTCGCGATCGCCGACGTGTCCGGCAAGGGCGCAGGCGCGGCCCTGCTCATGGCCAACCTGCAGGCCAGCCTGCGCGCGCTGGCGGGCACCGGGCTCCCGATCCGGGAACTGGTGTTCCGGATCAACAACCTGATACACCGGAACACCGCGCTCGACAAATTCATCACGTTCTTCTACGGCGTGCTCGACACGGAGGCCCGGACTTTCACGTTCTGCAACGCCGGCCACAATCCGCCGGTGCGGATGTCGGCCGGTGGGGAAGCGACGCTCCTCGAGAAGGGGGGAGTGATCCTGGGCATGATGGCGAATGTCCCCTACGAGACCGGCGAGCTGTCTCTGGATCCGGGAGACCGGCTGTTGTTCTACACGGACGGCGTTTCGGAGGCGGTGAATGAAACGGGCGAGGAATTCGGCACGGACCGGATCATGGACGTGCTCCGGTCGGGACTGGAAGGATCGGCTTCAAGCCTGATTCAGTCGATGATGGACGCGGTGATGAAATTCCGCGGCAAGGCGGAGCAGAACGACGATCTGACCCTGATGGCGGTGACTGTCGAGTGACGGCCGGGGGAAGAACGGAACATCGTCACAGCGGGACGGGAGAGGCGGCTTCGGCTTGTCAGCGCTGGTGATCGGGCGACGTGCATCGGACGCCGGCGTTGGGCAGAAGCTCGTAGGAGAATCCATCGGGGCAGACGGGCAGAACCCCGTCCTGCATGTACGGAGCAAGATCTTCGATGGCATCCGGATAAACGGCTTTCCCCGTTTCCAGCAGAGTGCGGCTGTAGTAAATCCGGGCGGCTTCTTCGATGCTCCGCTGATTGGCGAAGCAGGTTGCGCGCTTGGCGGATTCCTGCAAAGGAATGTAATTGGCCATAGCGATCACACCCAGTATGCCGATGATCACGATGACCAGTATGATCTCGACAAGGGTGAAACCGCGCTGTTTATTATCCAGGAGCGTCATGGTTTGTGTTCGTCCGGCCAAGATTGAAAATTGATTGAACCCGATTTCGAATTGAAATGACTTCCGATTCCTTTGAGTTCTATTTCAGGAGTAGAATTCGGGCCTCCGGATCCTCGCAAGGGCTTTCAATATAATGTAAATATATATCTTACGTCAACGACAATAAAAGCTCGAAATCCGGGTCTTCGGAACCCCGCGAGATTATAAGA
>JAUCQC010000250.1 GCA_030372965.1 bacterium | reverse complement strand
CGCTGTCTCGTGGGCTCGGAGATGTGTATAAGAGACAGCCGCCGAACCGTCCGGCCTCCCTTTCGAGGAGCCTCCGCCGGACCTTGATTGAAGCTCCCCTCCGCCCGCTGCGCGGGACCAATTTTTTAGAAGTTATATAAGGCAAGCAACGGGGAGCTTCTATCTGCAGAGAAGAGGCATCTGATATTCGCTCGCTAACCCCGCGGCAAGCCGCGGGCCTTCAATCAGTAAAAATCTAATTGCTTGGTCACGCAAGGCGGGGGATTGCGCTCGCTGACAGATTCAGGTTTCCATTTGATCGTCATGGCCGGCATCATCGGCGCAAACCAGGGACCGGCCCGCTTGAACCGCGCGTGCGAGGTCCTCGGCGCTCAGCTTGTAAGTCGAATTCCAGCCGGTTGTCCCCAAAAGCGCTGAAAATGAAGCCGGATCAGACGGTTTTTAACAATCGTCGGGGAAGTCTGGTTCTCCTGGATATCCGTCATGAACGCGCCTCTTTTTCTGGAAACCGGCAAACACGACCGGAAAAATTTTCCCGAACTAATAATCGGGTACACGGGTTCCGGTAGACCGCATTTTTAGCATACGCAGTTGATAAATCATATTCTTTAAACTTATACAATATTCTTCGAACTGTAGTACTGTTTTTCAGATCGGAATGAAATCCCCTTAAAAATTTCAATTGACTTTATCGCCGGAAGTGACGAATTTGTAGGGGTTGACGCATTTTCATCGTTTATCGGCCCTCCCGCCCTTTAAGATCGAATTTTCAATGACTTTGGCACGACTTATGCATTAACATAATATACATATTATCCAGACGCATGCAGCTGAACTGAACCATCCCTCTTCACGATCGAGGTGCGCATGGCGGTGAGTTCAACGGAAAAGGATACGGCATTACTGGATGAGGTGATCAAGGATTTCCGGATCGCCATGAAGAACAGCCTCATGTACGTGGCGAACCACCCCATCTGCATTCATTCCATCGACAACCTCAAAAACACGCTGGCCAAGTGGTTTCAGCTCCACCCCGGGCTTGAACTCGGCATCTCCTCCGGCCAGATCTTCTACCAGGACAAGCCCATCCTCGAGAAGGATGATTCGCACGCCGAAATGGCGCGGTTCCTGCATCTCCGTGGCGTCATCGGCCTCGCCATCGAATCGGGCGTCGACACGGGCGAGCTTCAGCACTTTTTCGGGCTGATCCGACAGGACCGCAAGGCCATCCAGGCCGCGGGCGGCATCCGCAAGAGCATCCCCCAGGGCGGGCACATCCAGGTCAAGGAGATCGATTACTCCAGCCTCCTCCAGAGCGCGTATCAGGGCGGCACGGCCACCGAAGAGGGAAAAATCTGGCAGTTCCTGTTCAACATCGCAGAGGAGAGCAAGTCGGGCGAACTGCCGCCCTCCAAGATGGAATTCCTGAACGACTTCTTCAGGGACTCGAAGCGCTCCGCCAAGGCGTTGAACAAGGTGTACCGCGACGCCATGTCCCAGATGCAGGACGACAACGCCGCGCAGGACATCCGGGGGGCCATGGGCCAGATCTGCGCGTACCTCGAGAAAAACTCCTCCGAGGACGCCAAGGAGCTCAAGGTCAAGCTGATGAACGTCATCTCCCAGCTGCACCCGGACCTGATCGAGACCCTGTTCGAGCGCTCGACCGACGAAACCGGCGGGTACGACCTGGTGGAGTCGATCACCAAGGACTTTTCCGAGGACTACATCGCGGAGTTCATCGAATCGCTGATCAGCAGCGAGGACACGTTCAACGAGAACCTGCTCAAGGTCTTCGACAAGCTGGCCCCCGGCCAGACGAAGGCCAACAACGTGGTTTCGATGGTGGCGGACCGCCTGTTCCGCAAACGCGTCATCAATCCCGACACGCTCTCGGCCCTGCAGATGTCCATCATGGAGATCTTCCGCAAGCACCCCGAGAGCGATTTCATGAACCAGATCTACAAGATCACCGTCGACGCGGTCATGAACAAGAAGATGGACACGCTGGTGTACATGGCGCGCCTGTCGCCGATGATCAACAAGTTCGTCCAGTCCATGGAGAGCGAACAGCTCAACACCGAAAAGATCTGGCTGCTGCTCAACATTCTCTGGCTCGAGAACAATCCCGAAGAGTTCAGCAAGTTCGCCAACACCCTCGTTTCCGCGATGCCGGGCCTGCTCGACAACAAGGACATCGTCCACATCCGCGAGATCGTCGAGTTCTTCACCGAGAAGATCAGGCCCGAGCAGCGGGAGAACACGAAAATGAGCGCCGAGATCCGCGACGCGCTCAGCCGCATCACGAACAAGAAGACCATCGACAGCATCATTTCCGTCATCCCCGAAGCCACGCAGAAGGACCTCGAGGACATCGTCTACACCCTCATCCGGTCCGAGGCCGACTGCGCCCGCACCCTGGTGGACGCCTTCATCGCCGAGCGCAATCCGGCCCACCGGCACAAGTTCTGGTTCATCTTCTCGATGATGAAGAACGAGGTGACCCGCGAGGCAGTGAACCGGCTGGAGTACGGCGAACCGAACCTGGTGAAGGACCTGTTCCTGATCCTGAAGGAATGCGACCCGAAAAAAGCGCATCTGGCCGCGAAGAAATACATCAGCCACAAGAACGCCCAGGTCCGGTGGGAAGCGCTCGACGCGCTCGACCCGAAATCGTCCGAGGAAACGGAAGCCGTGGTCAATATCTACCGCCGCGAGAAAAACCGCTCGGTCAAGAAGAAGGCGGGGTCGGTGATCCTGAGGACGGGAAACCCGGAATCGATCGGTTGGATGTTCGCGTCCTGCGAGAAGGATGTCTTCCATCCGGACAACCTGCCGGAACTGGTCGAACTGTGCGGCCAGGCCCGGGCCGAGGCCGCCCTGCCGCATCTGCAGCGGCTGTACCAGAAGCCGCCGCTCTTCTATTTCGGGAACCGGGAGGATCTGCGTTCCGCGATCATCACCAGCGCCGGACGCCTGAAAACCGCCGACGCGCTCGAACTGGTCCGCCTGGGGCTCAAGGACAGGAGCCGCCGCGTCCGCGAAACGAGCGAAATCATCCTGAAACTCGACGAATAAGCCGTTCGTCCCATCCGGAGTCTTTCCATGACGGATCCCATCCAGAACCGAACCGAGATCGAGGAATTCATCACCTGCCTGGCGCGCGCCATGCAGATGTCCCAGGTCTACGGGGACAGCCACGACCTCACGACCGAGGCCGTGGACCGCCTGCTCGACCGCCTCAAGGCCCTAACGTCCGACCGGGACGAGGTCACCATCGGCATCGTCGGGGACGAGCTGGCCTACGGGAGCCAGCCCCTGTTCGACTACAGCCAGAACAAGAAAACCTTCATCCAGTTCCTCAAGAACCGGGGCGTCAAGAAGATCACGTTCGCCCGGGGCGTCGAGAAGGCCGAGGCCCTGAAAGCCGTCCGGCTGCTGATCACGAAGAGCCAGAAGATCGAGACCATGGAGGACGCGCGGGCCGCGCTCTCCGCCGCCGGCATCCGGCACATCGCGCTGGGCGACCTCCGGCCCGCCGAACAGGAGACCGTCGAGAAGGTCCGGCCGGAATCGCCCCGCCGCAAGACGTTCCGCAGCTACAACAAGAGCATCGAATTCCTCACGCAGACCTTTCAGGATCTGAAGACCAACCAGAACCTCAACGTCGACAGCGCGCGGCAGATCGTCGAGGGCCTGATCAAGAACATGCTCCAGAACAAGAATCTGCTGCTCATCCTGTCCTCGATCCGCGGGCACGACGAAAACCAGTTCATGCACGGCGTGAACGTGGCGATCTTCACCCTGCTCCAGGCGGAGGTGCTGGGACTGGAGGAGAAATACCTGATCGACATGGGCATGGCCTCCCTTCTGCACGATGTCGGCAAGCTGGCCGTGTCGCGCGACCAGCTCCAGGCGCTGGAGAGCAAGACCCGGACCGAGTGGACGCCGCAGGACGAGAAGGCCGCCATGACCCAGGACATCGCGGGCGCCAAGATTCTGCTCGAAACCGAGGGCATTCCGGTGCTGGCCGCCATCGTCGCCTTCGAGCACGGCATGCGCTACGACATGAAGGGCCCCCAGCGGAAAGTCTACGGAAAGTCGCTGAACCTGATCAGCATGATGCTGTCCATCTCGGACGCCTACGACAAGCTCCGCCGGAAGCCCGCCTATTACGAGGAGGGCGGCCCCGAAAAGGCGTACGAGGAGATGATGGCCGAATCCGGCAAGCTCTTCCACCCGGACCTGCTGGAAAACTTCTTCAGCGCGATCGGCGTCTTTCCGCCGGGAACCCTGGTGGAGCTGGATTCGGGCGAAGTCGGCCTGGTCATCCAGTCGAGCATGCTCGACAAGCGCCGGCCGCAGGTCGAAATCATCTACGACAGCACGGGCACGCGCTACTCCGAGCCCCGCATCGTCAACCTGGTCGAGAAGGACAAGCGCGGGCAGTACAAGCGCTCCATCGTCCGCTCCATCCCCCCGATGGGGCCGTTTGAATTTCCGGAAAAGTACAAACCCGAAACATGACGCTTTCCTCCAAAACGGCGGCCGTCGTCGCCGCGTTCGGGGCCGTCTGGGCCTGTCTGGGGGCCGCCGGCCTGTGGCTCGGGCTGCCGGCCTGGGCGGTCCTGCTCTCCGCCCTTCCGGCCGCCGGGGTCGCGGGCTGGACGGTCTCGCGTCTGGTCCGTCGGCCGCTGGAGCGCCTCCTCCAGGCGGCCGAGATCGCGGCCAACGGGGAATGGAACGTTCCGATCGAGGTCCGGGGCGAGGACGAGACCGGCCGGCTGGCGAAATGCCTGCTCACCCTCACGGAGGAGCTGAGGCGCAAGAGCGATTCCACGGACGCGCTCGGCGCGGAGACGAGCCACCGCCGGGAGACCGAACGCGAACTCCGCGAACGCGAGGAGTACTACCGCCGGCTGTTCGAATACTCGAATGACGCGGTGTTCATCACGGACTTCGACGGCCGCATCCTCGAGATCAACAACAAGGCCTGCGCCATGTTCGGAACCACGCGGGAGGAGCTCCTCCGGATTCCCTTCATGGACCTCCAGCTTCCCGAGGAGACAGGCCGCTCGAAAGCCGCCTACAAGACCGGCACGCAGACCGGCTCGATCCGCTACGAAACCCGATTCAAGGCCGGCGACGGCGACCCGATCGACGTCGAGGTCAGCGCAAGCATCGTCGACATGAAGAAGGGCATTCTGCAGAACATCGTCAGCAACATCACCGAGCGCAAGGAGGCCGAGCGGAACCTGCGCGAATCGGAGGAAAAATTCCGCACCTTCATGGAGACGGCCAGCGACCTGATGTTCATCACCGACGCCGAGGGCCGTTTCAGCTGGATGAACCAGGCCATGCTCTACACGCTGGGGTACGCGCGCGAGGAACTGATCGGCGTCCCCTTCGCGGAGGTGCTGGACCGGGACCACCTGGAATCGGCCCGCATGAAGCGGCGCCAGTTCATCGAGTGGGGCGAGAACATACACCAGCTCGTCTGGGAGACCAAGACCCGGAAGAAGATACACGGCGAGATGAAGACGACCGCCATCTACGACAACGACGGCAAATTCCGCGGCATCCGGGGCGTCTTCAGGGACGTGACCGAGCGGAAAAAAGTCGAGGAATCCCAGCGCCTGGCGGAACTGGGCAAGCTGGCCTCCGACATGGCCCACGAGGTCAACAACCAGATCGCCGTCATCTCCACGCGGGCGGCCGTCGCGAAGATGCGCAAGAACGCGCCCGAGGAGGTCGACAAGGACCTGTCCGTGATCGTGTCGCAGTGCGAGCAGGTCAAGGACATCGTCAAGCGTCTGCTGATGTTCTCGAAACCGAGCCGGGGCGATTTCAGGCCGCAGAACCCGGCGGACGCCCTTCAGCTCGTCGTCCAGCTTCTGGAGGACCAGTTCCGCAAGCACAACGTGGCCCTCGAAACGCGCATCGAGCCCGGGCTCCCGCCCGTCCGGATGGACGAGAAGCAGATGCAGGAAGTGTACATGAACCTCCTGCGCAACGCCTTCGAGGCCATGCCGGACGGCGGCACGATCACCGTGACCGCGGCTCCCGACGGCGACACGGTCCGCATCGATTTCGAGGACCAGGGCACCGGTATTTCCGAGGCCGACATGGCCCGGATATTCGACCCCTTCTTCACGACGAAGGAGAACGGCACGGGACTCGGGCTCTCGGTCTGCTACGGCATCGTCCAGGCGCACAAGGGCGACCTCAAGTACAAAAGCCGCCCCGGCAAGGGCACCACGGCGACGGTGATTCTTCCCGCCGCGGACTGAGCGCCGGTTTTTTCATCCCGGGGACACCGCATGACCCATTCCGTTCCGGATCATCAGGATCTCGAAGTCATTGTCCAGCACAGCGGCGACGGCCTGCTGGTGGTCGACGAGGACGGCCTCATCCGCTTCCTCAATCCGGCCGCGGCCGCCTTTCTCGGCAAGCCGGCCGCGGACCTCATCGGACGTCCCTTCGACCATCCCCACCGCCCGGGCCCGCCCGTCGAGATCGCCATCGTGCGCGGCAACGGCAAGTCCGGCGTCGGGGAGCTCCGCGCCGTGGACATTCCGTGGCAGGGAAAAGCCGCCCGCCTGGTGTCCATCGGGGACATCTCGGAGCGGGCCCTCTTCGACCGCCTGCAGGACGACTTCATCAGCAATGTCTCGCACGAGCTCCGCACGCCGCTCACGGCCATCCGCGAGGCGGTGTCGCTGATGCGCGACGGCATCCTGGGATCCGTAACCGACGAGCAGGTCAAATTCCTCAACATGTGCATCCGGAACGCGGATCACCTCCGGAGAATCGTCGACACGATTCTCGACATCTCCAAGATCGAGGCCGGCCGCATCCGCATGACGAAGAAGAACAGCTCGCTTCCGGAAATCGTCCAGGCCGTGGTGGAAGCCTTTCAGCCGGTCGCGGCCCGCAAGGGGCTGTCGCTCTCGCTCAATCCCGGAGCGGATTCCCTGCAGGTGTTCGCCGACCGGGACCGCATCACGCAGGTGCTGAACAACCTGATCGGCAACGCGATCAAATTCACGTCCTCCGGCGCGATCACGGTGTCGGTCGAGGCCTCGGACGGCCGGGCGGTCTGCTCCGTGTCCGATCCGGGCCGGGGCATCGCCGAGGAGGATCTTCCGAAAGTGTTCGGCAAATTCCAGCAGTTCGGCGCGCCCGCCGATCCGTCCAACAAGGGCACCGGCCTGGGGCTTGCCATCTCGCGCGAGATCGTGCGGCTGCGCGCCGGGGACATGTCCGTCCGGAGCGTTCTCGGGCAGGGGAGCACCTTCTCGTTCACCCTTCCCGTGTACCGCCCCGAGCTGGAGGTGCACAATCACATCGCCGCCCGGATGGCCGATTCGAAGCATCCGTTCCTCCTCTTCTGCGTCCACCTGAACGATCCGGCGCCCCTCGTCCAGGCCGCCGGTCCGGAATGGCTCGACAAGCTCACGCACCGCATCCACCGCACCCTCGAGCCGGGATTCCGCTCCGTCTCGGCCCTGCGGCTCGAGCCCGACCGCATTTTTCTGACCCTGGAGGCCCCCCAGGCCGGCGGCATGCCGGCGCGGCGCCTCCTTCTGCGCGGCGTCAAGGAGACTTTCTTCAACATGGGGGTCGACGACGAGACGGATTTCTCGTACGGCATCGCGGCCTACCCGCGCGACGGCGAAACGCCCGAAGCCCTGGCCGAGGCCTGCGCGGCCGGCCTGGTCCGCGAGCGGACGGAGCGGCTCGACCAGACGATTCTGATCGTGGACGACGAGAAGGCCCTCACCGAAGCCACGCAGATGCTGCTCGAGATGTTCGGATACAGGCACATCCAGGTCGCGCACAGCGGCATGGACGCTTTCGAGGTGCTGAAGCGCGCGATTCCCGGCCTCATCATCCTCGACATGAAGATGCCCGGCATGAGCGGGCACGAGGTGATCGGCCGGCTGAAGGAGTCGCACGAGACGAAGGACATCCCCATCCTGATCATGTCGGGCTTTGAAGTGGAGATCGGGCGGTTTCTGGAGTACATCAACCGCAAGGCCATCCTGACGATCAACAAGCCGGCGGAGCCGGAAATCCTTCGCAAGATGGTGTACTATTTAATCTAGGAGGAGACGCCATGCCCAAAATTCTCATCGCGGACGATGATCCGGACATCCTCGCCACGCTCGAAATACGGATGAAGGCCAACGGCATTCAGGTCGTCACCGCCTCGGACTGCAACCAGGCGATCAAGCTCGCCTACGCCGAGCAGCCCGACCTGATCCTCATGGACATCAAGATGCCGTCCATCGGGGGAATCGCGACGCTGGACAACATGAAGATGTACGCGAGGACCAAGAACATCCCCGTGATATTCATCACGGCGTTTCCGGGTCAGGAGGTGCGGGAGAAGGCCCTGGAACTCGGCGCGACGGACTTCATCGCCAAGCCCTTCGATTCGGAGGAACTGATCGCGAAGGTGAAGAAGATCCTGAAGATGGACATGGACGGCTGACCGGCTCTTTCCCGGCGCGGCCGCCGGCCGCGTGACAGCCGCGCGCCGCGGCATGGACTGTTCCGTCCGGCTTCAGGCCGGGACGGGCGACAGCCGTTCGATGAAACGCTCCCGCTGGTTCAGAAAGTCGCGGGTCACCCGGTATTGTTCCGTCTCCTCGTAGGCGAGGACCCGCGCCGGCACCGTGTCGAAGCAGTAGATCACCGCGCCCGGGCAGGCGAGCAGGATGGGCGAATGGGTGGCCGCCACGAACTGCGCGTCCCCCCGGGCCGCTGCCCGGATCAGGAGCCGGAGCAGGCGGACCTGATTCTTGGGCGAGAGCGCGGTCTCCGGCTCGTCCAGAAGGTACAATCCGCGCCGGCTGGTGCGCGATTCGAAAAACGACAGCAGCGACTGGCCGTGCGACTGTTCCAGCAGGGATTTCCCCCCGAAATATTCCAGCATCCCCGGATCCGCGTGCGCCCACTCGTCCAGGATTTCCGCGAAATGCTGAAACAGCTGGGATGAGAAAAAGGATCCCGGCACAATTCCCTCCGCCCATTCCGGCCGCACCGCTCGGTGCAGATCATTCTCGTACCGGTTCGTCCGGTAGCGCGTGCGTTCGCCGTTCTCCCAGATGTGGACGCCGCAACTTCGGGCCATGGCCTTCAGCAGGGTCGACTTGCCGGAACCGTTCTCCCCGGTGAAAAACGTGACCGCGGTCGGAAATTCAACGGATTTCAGCCGGCGGAACGCTTCCAGGTTGAAGGGATACCACTCGGAAGTGGGGAATTTTTCCCGGTCGATAAAAATTCTGCGGACATGCATGGAGTCGCTCCTCGTAAATCAATAAAAGTTATCGTGATAAATGAAAATGTCAAGGGAAAATTCCCAAAATATCGAAATATTCTTATTTTGACGAATATTTTACCTATTTTTTCGCCTTTTTGGGGAAAATTATTGATTTTTCCGAATTTTTATATTATATTTTTCACTTTCACACACGCAAATTTCACTTTTATAAATTGAGGGGAATCCCATGTCCAGTTTCGTCAACGATGTGATGGCCGAAGTCAAGGCGAAAAATCCGGCGGAGCCGGAGTTTCACCAGGCCGTTCAGGAAGTCGCAGAATCCGTCGATCTGGTTTACGAGCGCCACCCCGAATATCGCGCCGCGAAAATATTCGAGCGCATCATCGAGCCGGAGCGCCTCATCATGTTCCGCGTCGCCTGGACGGACGACCGGGGCGAAGTCCGGATCAACCGGGGGTTCCGCATTCAGATGAACAGCGCCATAGGCCCGTACAAGGGCGGCCTCCGCTTCCATCCGTCGGTGACGCTCGGCATTCTGAAATTCCTCGCGTTCGAGCAGGTGTTCAAGAACAGCCTCACATCCCTGCCCATGGGCGGCGCCAAGGGCGGATCGGATTTCGACCCGAAAGGCAAGAGCGACAGGGAAGTCATGCGGTTCTGCCAGAGCTTCATGAACGAGCTGTACCGCCACATCGGAGCGGACACGGACGTCCCCGCCGGGGACATCGGCGTGGGCGGCCGGGAGATCGGGTTCCTCTACGGCCAGTACAAGAAACTCGTGAACGAATTCACCGGCGTGCTCACCGGCAAGAGCCTGAGCTGGGGCGGCTCCCTGATCCGTCCGGAGGCCACTGGGTACGGCGCCGTCTATATGGCCTCCGAGATGCTCGCGACGCGTTCCGAAACGCTGAAGGGCAAGGTTTGCCTGGTGTCGGGATCGGGCAACGTGGCCCAGTACACCGTGGAAAAACTGCTCCAGTTCGGGGCCAAACCCGTGACCCTGTCGGACTCCAACGGGTACATCTACGACGAGGCGGGAATCGACGCGGAAAAGCTGAAGTTCGTCATGGACCTGAAGAACGTCCGCCGCGGCCGCATCAAGGAATACGCGGACAAATACAAGAGCGCGGTGTTCACGGCCGTCGACCCCAAGCAGGACTTCAACCCGCTGTGGAACCACAAGGCCCAGTGCGCGTTCCCGAGCGCCACGCAGAACGAGATCAACCGGAAGGACGCCGAAAACCTGGTGAAGAACGGCGTCTATGTGGTCAGCGAAGGAGCGAACATGCCCACCATCGCCGAAGGCGTGGAGGTTTTCCTGGACCGGAAGATCCTGTACGCGCCGGGCAAGGCGGCCAACGCGGGCGGCGTGGCCGTGTCGGGCCTCGAGATGTCGCAGAACAGCATGCGCCTGCCCTGGCCCCGCGAGGAGGTGGACAGCCGCCTGCAGCAGATCATGAAGAACATCCACAGGACCTGCGTGGAAACGGCCGAGCGCTTCGGCACGCCGGGCAATTACGTCAACGGCGCGAACATCGGCGGATTCCTCAAGGTCGCGAACGCCATGCTCGACCAGGGGATCGTGTAACCCTTATCCGATCCGTCGGAATCGAAACCTCCCGGAGGCTCCAGGCCTCCGGGAGGTTTTTGTTCTCAGGAAGGCTTTCTCTTCCCACAGAGGCTCCCGCCTCCGCGCCCCCCGACGCCACCCGCATACATTATTTGACAAAAAATCCTTTGATTTCATGAAAATCTTTGGATACGTTTAATCATTCCTGTTCACGCGGCGGCGACACGACGCGTCGCCCCGTCCTTCACTCAAGCGGATTCGGGACCATGGACTGCCGCCCGGGATGCGGGGCCTGCTGCATCGGCCTCTCCATCTCCTCCCCCATACCCGGCATGCCGGCCGGAAAACCGGCCGGGGTCCGCTGCGTTCAGCTGACGAAGGACAACCTCTGCCGGCTGTTCGGCTCTCCGCAGCGGCCGCCGGTGTGCGTCCGCCTGCGGCCGAACGCCGAAATGTGCGGCGCGACCATGGAGGAGGCCCTTGCCTATCTTGAGAAACTCGAGGCCCTGACAAGGCCCGGGCCAGCTCCTGCCGCTGGGCCGCCGGACCCGCCGGACTGAACGGACATCCATACCGAACCGTTCAGTCGCGGCCGTAACCTCATCGGCTACCGGCCGTATACAATGAAGTATTTTTCCCCCCATCCATTCCCCTATAGGAGAATCCAGCGATGAAACGCCTGCTCCGGATCCTTCCCCTGATGGCGCTCGTCTCCCTTGCCGCGCCGCCGGCCTTTTCGCGTGATCTGAACCTGATCGAAAACCCGGGTTTTGAAAAGGGATCCGTCCGATCCATGATGGATTTCGATTCCTGCAGGCTTGAAGTGTCCGGAAAGGCGTTTCACACCGGGAAAAAATCCCTGCTCTTTTCTCCCCTCAAAGAGGGCGCGGGCGCGGCAATTGACGCGTCCGCAATGGTCAAGCCGGGATTCGCGTACGCGTTCAGCGCCTGGTTCCGCAACGCGGAACTGGGCTGGGGCCAGGCGGACCTGTTTTTAAACGCCGGCAGGTCCGGGAAGGAAGAATCCATTCCGATCGGACGCGTGGACTGCAATGAAAGGGACTGGAAGGCGTTCTCCGGTCTCTTCACGGTCCCGCGGGACGCGGATCCCGCGACCATCCGCATCGTGATCAAAACAGCCTGGGGCATGAACGCCTTTTTCGTGGATGACGTCGAACTCAGGCCTTCCCTCCAGATCTCGGCGGAGAGAACCGACCCGGCCGGGGGGCCGGCCCTGACTCTCAGGCTCGGCCCGCCGGATCCGGAGCGGACCGGGCTCCGCGGACGCGTCGGGATTTTCGGGGACGCCGCCGACCCGGCGCTGTCCGTTGACCATCCCCTGGATATCCCGCTGAAAACCGCGTTGCCGGCTGGATTCTATCGGGCGGCCGCCTCATTGACGGACCTGGACGGCAGGCGGTTCGAGACTGAAAAACCGTTCTGCAGCGGTGAACCGGCCGGCCTCATGAACGAACTGAACCGGACATCGGAGGCTCTGGTTCAGGATAAGGACAAGGCCGCGTACCGCGGGTGGATCCGGTACCTGCAATATCAGGTTTCCTGGTATCGCAAAACCGAAGGGGACGGTTCCGAACGGGCGCTCCTCGCCGCCCACCGCCTCGCGGTCTGGACCCGCACGATCCGGGACAACCCCTCCGCGATCGACACGCTCTCCGGCGCGGTCGAATGGGCGTACGCCTCCCGCGCCGACGATTCGGGCCAGCCTTTCAAGATCGCGATACCGGCCGGATACGACAAAAACCGGACGTATCCGCTGGTCGTGGTCATGCACGGGTACGGCGGAAACCACATGGAATACTCCACCGGCGTGACGGGCAATCCCGATTTCTTCGAACTGCACGTGCTCGGCCGCGCACGGGGCGGCGGATACACGGACCTGTCCGAGGCGGACGTCCTGGACGCGGTTGAATACGTGCAACAGCACTGGCGCATCGACGACAGCCGGATTCACCTGACCGGCGCGAGCATGGGCGGGGGCGGCACCTTCAAGCTGACGACCCGGTATCCGGACCGCTGGGCGTCCGGACGGCCCGTGTGCGGATACGGCACCGACCTGCCGGTCCGGAACGCGCTCACCGTGCCGCTGTACTCCACGCACAGCGTGGATGATCCCACGGTGCCCGTGCTCGGGTCCCGCGCGCCCCTGCGGATGCTTTCCGAAGCCGGCGGCCGCGTCGTGATCGACGAGACCGACGGCCTTCAGCACGCGGCGTGGAACTACGCGGAGGGTAACGCGAGGGCCGCGGAATGGTCGAAAACCCAGGCGCGGCCCGCGTTCCGCGACGTCCGGCACATCGACTTCACGGCGTTGGACCGCAAGTCCTGCGGCGCCTTCTGGCTCCACGTCGCGGAGTGGGGGGACGAGCTGGGGCCTGCCCGTTTCAACGCGGCCGCGGGCACGGACAACCGGCTGTACCTCCGGACGGAAAACATCCGGACGCTCCGCCTCAGCCTCGGGGATTCACCGTTCGACCGGTCGAAGGATCTGGCCGTGTCGGTGAACGGGGCCGTGTTCGTCACGGCCGCCGCGCCCCTGCCCGACTCCCTGTTCATCGACCGCGGAACGGGCGTCTGGTCCGTCTCGCCTGTCTGGACGGCGCGGCCCTCGTTCGCGCTCCGCACCGGGGGCGGTGTGCACAATCTTTATGCCGGCGAACCGCTCCTGATCGTGTACGGCACGGCCGGAACCGATGAGGCCCGGCGGGCCATGGCGCTCGCGGCGGAAGCCGCGTCGAAGAGTCCTCATCCGCTCTGGGCCGCGGACGGGGGCGACGTCAAGGACGGCGTTCCGAGTCATCACAACCTGTACGCCCGCCTCAGGACCAAGGCCGACACCGCGGTCACGGAATCGGACCTCGCGGCCTGTCATCTGGTGCTCATCGGCAGACAGGACCAGAACCGGCTGGTGGCCAAAATGGCGGACCTCCTCCCGGTCCGTTTCGACGGATGGATCACCTGCTCGGACGGAAAACGGATACCGGCGGCCAAAGCCGTCATGGGCGTGGTTTACCGCAACCCGCTCGCGCCGCACAGGCTGATCTACTGGGTGTCCGCGGAAAGGCCCGGGGATTACCGCCCCAATCATTTCCTCCTGAGACTGCAGGACCAGTCCTATTCCGGGCCGGATCTTCTGGTCGTCCAGGATGACCCGCCCAGAATCGTCCAGACACGCAGTTTCACGAGCCGGTGGGACTGGAACACGGACGGGGAAAAAGCCGCTCTTCTTTCGCAGACGGATTGCCTGTACGGCAACATGGTCCGTTCCGTGTCCGGGGCCGAGCGGAAGGCCGTGGGCGCGGACTTTTCGCTGTCGGCCATGACCGCGCCGCCTCTCTTCGAGCTGTTCACGCACGGCGTCACCCGCTGGTCCGACATCGCGGCGCTGGACCAGAACACGCCGATCGCGGTGTTCACCATGAAGGGATCCGAACTGCTCGACCATGACGCGGGTTTCAAGGGTCAGGGATCGGGAATGCGGTTCCTGCCGGAGCCGAAAGAGGGGGAAGTCATTCCCGGACGGACGTACCGGGTGGCGATGGAGGCGTCCTTCGACATCATGCAGAGGCTCATCAATCTGCGGAACCGCGTGCCCGCGGATTTCGAGCTGACGGACGTGAAGGTCCGGCAGGCCATTCAGCGGTACTTGTTCGAACCCGCTCCGTGACCGTGAATCAGGCATCCTGGGGCTGTCAGAAAAGTCCAATTTACCCGCGCCCTGAGCGAAGTCTAAGGGCGCTAAGTGGCGGATTTACAACTCGTCTCGACTCCGCTCGGCGAGTGGATTGTCGCTAAAACCGTCTTTTTGGACAGCCCCAGGCTTTGACAAAAAACCTTTACGGGCGCCCGCAACGAGAGCATCGCACGATGACGCCGGGTCTCTCAAATTCCTGCCGCAAGCCGATGCGCCCGTTGAATCGTGATTGTCCCCCGATCACGGTCCGAGACCTCGGATCATTGATCTGAAATCTGATATCTGCGATTGCTTTATCATTTTCCCCTGGCATTTGACCCAAAAATTTTGTACGCTAAGATGCGGTAATACAGTCATCCCAGAAGAGATCCGGCCTGCGAGGCGCCGCGTTCATGCCCCAGAGCTTCAACAAATCCCTTCCCCACGCCGACCCCCTGTGGGTCGAGCACGGCTACGGAACCCGTTTTCAGGGTTTCCAGAACCTCATGCGGATGCGCATCCGCGACATTCTGCTGGTGTCCAGCCTCTACGACCTCTTCGTTTTCGAGGAGGACGGCCGGCTCTACGAACTGCTCCGCAGCAAGTACCAGGGCCTCAATCTCAGCCATTCCCCGGAGCTCACCCGCGTGAGCAACGGCAAGGAGGCCGTCTCCCTGCTCCAGGAGGAGAAGCGGTTCGACCTCGTGCTCACCACACTGCACATCGAGGACATGCGGCCCGCGGTTTTCGCGAAAACCCTGCGCGAAGCCGGCATCCGCGTGCCCGTGGTGCTCATCGCGTTCGACAACCGCGAGCTGTCCGACCTGCTCCTCTACCGCGAGGCCGACGCCTTCGACGACATCTTCATCTGGCAGGGCGATTTTCAGCTCCTCATCGCCATCATCAAGAGCCTCGAGGACCGGATGAACGTGGACCACGACACCCACCTCGTGGGCGTCCAGTCCATCCTGATCATCGAGAACGACGTCCGCTACTACTCCACCCTTCTGCCGCTGCTTTACATCGAGGTCATGAACCAGTCGCGCCGGCTCATCTCCGAGGGCATCAACCTGTCCCACCGCCAGCTGCGCCAGCGCGCGCGCCCCAAGATCCTGTTCTGCAAGAATTACGAGGATGCCTGGACGCTCTTCACGAAATACAAGGACACCATTCTCGGCGTCATCTCCGACATTGATTTCCCGCGGGGGGGCAAGCCCGATCCGGAAGCCGGCATCGAGTTCACGCGCGCCCTCAAGGCCGAAAACCCGGACATCCCGGTGCTCCTCCATTCGAGCCTGCCCAACTCGGAGCGCAAGGCGAACTCGGTCGGCGCCTCCTTTCTGCGGAAGAACACCCCCGCCCTGATCGAGGGACTCCGCCGTTTTCTCATCGAACAGCTCAGCTTCGGCGATTTCGTGTTCCGCACGCCGGACGGCCGCGAGGTCGGCCGCGCGCAGGACCTGCTCTCGCTCGAGCAGGCCCTGCAGACCGTCCCCGAAAGCAGCATCGTGTACCACTCCGAGCGGAACCATTTTTCACACTGGCTCAAGGCCCGCACCGAATTCTGGCTCGCGCACAAGCTCCGCCCCCGAAGGATCAGCGACTACCCGTCGGTGCCCGTGGCCCGGGACGCCCTGATCGCGTCCCTGCGCGAATACCGCAAGCTCCGCCAGCGCGGCATCATCACCGCGTTCGAGACCGACTCATTCGACCCCTATTCCAGCCTGTCCAAGGTCGGGGGCGGCGCCCTCGGCGGCAAGGCCCGCGGCCTGAGTTTCGTCAACATCCTGATCAACAACTACAACGTGCAGAACCGTTTCGAGGGCGTCAAGATCTTCATCCCGCCCGCGCTCCTGATCGGAACGGACATTTTCGACCAGTTTCTCGACGACAACCGGCTCCGCGACTTCGCGGTCGAGGAGAGCGACGACGCGGAAATCCTCGCCCGCTTCCTGGCCGCCCGGGTTTTCCCGGCGGAAATCATGGAAAGCCTGGCGTCGTTCGTATCGATGATCCACGCGCCCCTGGCCGTGCGCTCCTCGTCGGTGCTGGAGGATTCGCACAACCACCCGTTCGCCGGCGTGTACAAGACCTTCATGCTGCCCAACACCGACCCCGATCCCGGCCGCCGGCTCGCCGAGCTCGTCAAGGCCATCGTGCGGGTGTATGCGTCCATGTTCTTCCGCTCGGCCAAGGACTACATCCGCGCCACCTCGTTCCGCTTCGAGGACGAGAAGATGGCCGTCATTGTGCAGAAGATGAGCGGATCCCGCCTGAACGGCCGGTTCTATCCCACCTTCTCCGGAGTCGCGCGGTCGTACAACTTCTATCCGATCGGGCCGCAGAAATATTCGGACGGCATCGCGGCCGTGGCCCTGGGTCTCGGCAAGACCGTGGTGGAGGGCGGCGCGGCGGTCCGGTTCTGCCCCAAGTATCCCGAGCAGACCGAAGGGAACCTGCTCAACAAGGCGGCGATGCGGAGCGCGCAGACCGAGTTCTTCGCGCTGGACCTCGAGGCGCGGGAGAAACCGGACAGCGAGATGAAGGATTATTTCGTCAAGTCCTACCCCCTGTCCGACGCCGAAAAGGACGGGAGCCTCAACTGGGTCGCCTCGACCTGGTCGGCTGACGACGACGCCCTGACCGACGGCGTCGGCCGCCCCGGCCTGCGCGTGGTCTCCTTCGCGCCGATTTTGAAGAGCCGGGCCTTTCCGCTGACCGGCATTCTCGAGCTTCTGCTCGACATGGGCGGCTGGAGCATGGGCACGCCGGTCGAGATCGAGTTCGCGGTCAACCTGGCCGTGCCGCCGGGCCAGCCGAAGGAATTCAGCCTCCTGCAGATGCGGCCCATGGTGCTCAACCGGGAGCTGGAGGTCCTGAACCTCGAGGAATTCCCGCGCGAAAGCCAGCTCTGCCGCTCCTGCCGCGTCCTGGGGAACGGCATCATCCGCGACCTGTACGACATCGTGCTCGTGCACCGGGACCGGTTCGAGCGCGCGAAAAGCCAGGAGACGGCCGCGGAGATCGCCCGGTTCAACGCCCGCCTGGCCGAGGAGAACCGCAAATACGTGCTGGTGGGGGTCGGACGTTGGGGCAGCATGGACCCCTGGCTGGGCATCCCGGTGACCTGGGACATGATCTCCGGGGCCCGCGCCATCGTCGAGGCCGGATTCCGCGATTTCTCCGTGATGCCGTCCCAGGGCTCCCACTTCTTCCAGAACCTCAATTCCTTTCTCGTCGGCTATTACACGGTGCAGGAGGGGAACAGCGATGATTTCATCGACTGGGACTGGCTGCTCGCCCAGCCCGCCGCGGACGAATCGCGGAGCGTCCGCCACCTGCGCTTCAAAAAACCCGTGGTGGTGATGATGAGCGGACACCAGAACCGGGGCATCATTCTGAAACCGGAGGACCGGCGTGCAGGAGCGTGAAAAAATTCCCGACACGTGCCCGCATTGCGGAAGGCCCCTCAGCCCCTGGGAGCAGGTGCTGCTGAGCGTGGACCGGGCCATCATGTGCAAGGGGTGCTGGTACCGCATCATCCTGGACGCGTTCGAGGACCGGCTCTCCGAAACCCCGCCTTCCCCTCCCGAAGAGAGGAGCTAGGGCATGGAATCACTCAATGCCTTCGAAGTCGCGCAGCGGCAGGTGCTCGAGGCCGCGCGCCTGCTCAACCTGGACGAACCGACGCGGGAGCTCCTGCTCTGGCCCCAGCGCGAGTTCAAGTTCACGGTGCCGGTGAAGATGGACCGCGGCGGAACCCGCGTGTTCCACGGATACCGCATCCAGTACAACACGGCGCGGGGTCCCGCGAAGGGCGGCATCCGGTTCCACCCGGACGAGACCGTCGACACCATCCGGGCGCTGGCCTGCTGGATGACGTGCAAGACCGCGGTGGCCGACCTGCCGCTCGGCGGCGGCAAGGGCGGCGTGGTCTGCGACGTCAAGCGCCTTTCCGAAGGCGAGCTCGAGCGGCTGTCGCGCGCCTACGTGCGCGCCGCGGCCCCGCTGATCGGCCCAGACCGGGACGTCCCGGCGCCCGACATGTACACCAACCCCCAGATCATGGCCTGGATGATGGACGAGTACGAGACGATGACCGGCCGCCACGCGCCCGGCGTGCTCACGGACAAGCCCACGCAGATCGGCGGAACCGAGGGCCGGCGGGACGCCACGGCGCGCGGCGGCGTGATCACGGTGCGCGAGGCCTGCCGGGCGCTGAACGTCGACCCGTGCGGCACGTTCGCGGTGCAGGGATTCGGAAACGCGGGACAGCGGGCCGCGCTTCTGCACGAGGAGATTCTGGGCGGCGGAAAATGCGTCGCGGTCTGCGATTCGCGGGGCGGACTGATCGACCCGGACGGGTTCGACGTCCGCGAACTGGTCCAGCACAAGCTGAAGACCGGGTCCCTGGCCGGGTTCCCGGGGAAACCCGTGCCGCGCGAGGCCGTGCTTGAAACCGGCGCGGACATCCTCTACCCCGCCGCCATGGAAAACGCCATCACATCCGAAAACGCGGGCCGCATCCGGGCGAAAATCGTGTGCGAGCTCGCCAACGGCCCCACGACGCCCGAAGCGGACCGGATTCTGCACGACGCGGGCGTTCACGTGATCCCGGACATCCTCGCCAGCGCGGGCGGCGTGACCGTGTCCTATTTCGAGATGGTGCAGGACGCCTATTCCTTCTTCTGGGACGAGGCCACGGTTCACGCCCGGCTCGACCGCCAGCTCACGCGGGCCTATCACGCGGTGCAGGAGGCCATGGCTGAAAAAGGCGTGCATCCCAGGCTCGCCGCGACCACGGTCGCGGTCGCCCGGGTGGCGGAGGCCTGCAAGCTGAGGGGGTGGGTTTAAGGCACGTTGTCACGTTCACACGTTAGAACGTTAAAACGTTCGGACGTGTCAACCCATGAACGTGTCAACGTGCCAACGTGTCAACGTTCCAACGTGTGAACGTATTCATGATCCCGATCCTGGAAAATCCACGCAATCCCTTCTCCCTCCCCCGCGGCGCGGGGAGCGAGGACGACCTTCGTGTCCGCGTGTCCGCCGCATTCGTCCTGTCCGCCGCTGTTCTGTCCCTGTCCGCCATTCTGCTTCCCCGGGAATGGAGCGAAACCCGGACGCGGACCCGGGTGTCGACGGTCACCATTCTGCCGTATCTGGACCTCATTCCCCTGGTGAATGCCGACGGCGGGGGTTACGGTTCCCCGCCCGGGCCTCCGGATCTCCCGGCGCTCCGGTCATACGCGAACGCGGTTCCGGTGAAGGAGCCGCTGCCCGACACCAGCCGGTCGGTCCCCGCGGCCGGGACCGGGGGGGACGGAACGGAAGGGGGAATGGGATTCGGAATCGGATCCGGCCCGGGCACGGGATCGGGTTTCGGCAGCGGCCCCGGCATCGGCATGGACGTCCAGCCGGTTCCGGTGTGGGAGGTGTTTCCCGAATACCCGGAGGCCGCGCGCAAGCGGAAGGCCCGGGGAAGGATCGAGCTGGAAGTGCGGGTGAACGACCGGGGTCAGGTCGACAGCGTGGCCGTGACGCACAACGAAACCGGAGACCCGGCGCTCGAAGCCGCGGCGGTCCGCGCGGCGCGGGAGAGCCGATACCTGCCCGTTGAAATCAACGGCCGGACGGTCGCCTGCCGGTTCAGGCGGTCGTACCGGTTCGAGGGAGACTGACATGAAGGAGAACCTTTCATGAAAAACAGGGTGCGATGGCGAGGGCTCGCGGCCGTCCTGGCGCTTGCAGTCGCGGCCGCGACATCAGCCGCGCCGAAAAAGTCGATGGATCCGGACAGCCTGATGGCCGCGGGCCTGCGGTTTCTGAATGAACGCAAGCCCGATGACGCGCAAACCGCGTTTGAAGCCGTCCTGAAAATCCGCAAATCCGACCGGGACGCCATGGCCGGCATGGCCGAGGCGGACCAGATGCGCTACCGATGGGGCAACGCGGCCGAGTGGTGGGACAAGATCCTGGAGCGGTCGCCGGACGACCTGGACGGGCATTACGGCCTGGCCGTGTGCAAGCGGGAGATCGGCCGCCGCGTGGCCCTGCTCCAGCGCTACATCGAATGGCGGAGCGCGGAGAAACACTTCAAGACGATCATGCGGGCGGATTCAGGCTTCAAGGACGTTCTGTACCAGATCGCGCTCCTGGAAATGGACCGCGGGCATTACGCCGACGCCATCCTCCTGGCGCACCGCCAGCTGGCCGTGCATCCCAAGAGCTTCAGCGGCCGCCTGGGAATCTTCCGCGTGTACGACCAGTCGCTCACCCACTGGCTGCTCGAAAAGCCCCTGGCGGATTCCGCCGAAACCTGGCTCAAGGCCCGGACCACGCCCTACGACCGTTATTTCACGGCCGAACTCTACAGGAGAACAGGCCGCCTGTCCCTGGCTGATTCCATGTATGTCTCCCTGCTCGCGCGTCCGGACAGCCTGCCGGTTCAGCCCATCCACCTGTCGCGCGCCCGTCTGTTCGCGGAGCGCGGAGAGCCCCAGCGCGCGAACGACGCTTACTGGGAAGCGGTCCGTTCCATCTCCTGCGACCTGGAGGCCGAATTTCTGAAGCAGGAAATGATGCTCATCGTGAACGAGAAGGAATACGACGTCCTCAAGGGCACCGTCCCCTACACGATCCTTCCGGAACTGCTCCGCGCCTTCTGGTTCCGCCGGAATCCCGCGCCTTCCTCGCCCTACAATCTCCGTCTGGCGGAGCATTTCCGCCGTTTGGTGCACGCGGAAAAATACCACCGGATGGACGGGTTCAAGACATCCATCGACCAGATGCATCAGTATCTCAACTTTCCGGGCTGGGTTCACGAGAACGTGAAAAATTTCGACGACATGGGGCTCATCTACATCCGGTTCGGCGAGCCCGATGACCAGGCCGCGGTCCAGGGCGAACAGGTCGACACCAACATGTCGTGGCTGTACAAGGCCAGGGACGACAGCCCGCAGATGGTCTTTCACTTCATGTCGAACACCCCGGGCGTCTGGAGCCTGGTCCGCGATCTGAAAGACCCGGCCATGCTCGAGAACCTCGTGGACTGGGACATCCGGTACCACGAGGCGTCGAGCGGTTCCGACATGAACCGGTACGCCATGCAGAACCGCCTGTCCGACGAATCCGCGAAGACGGTGGACACGGCGTTCCGGACCGACCGCCAGTCCTGGTCGCCCCGGACGAAATTTCTGTCGGTGATCCCGGGCCTGTACCGGTACCGGGCCGGCCAGTCGCGCGACTATTTCAACTGGGCGTACGGCATTCCCGTTCCGGAACTGATGCGCCAGATCGGGGCCCACGACACCATCCGCATCGAAACCGGCATCGAAATCTTCGACCCGAGGCTGAAGTCCGTCTGGAAGGACAGCCACCGTCTGACGCTGAAGGACACCACGGACGCCCGCCTCCGGGACGGCGCGCTGGTGGACCACTTCGAATTCGAACTGCCGCTCCGGCGGCACCTGCTCGCTTTTCACGCGCGCGTGGAGGGCACGGAGATCCTGAACGGGTGGAAATACGCGATTCCTCCGGACGACTCGGCGCGGGACGACCTCGCCCTCGGCGCGCTCCTGCCCGCGTACGCCATCGAGCCGAAATCCGGATCCTCCGGCCGGGACCGTTCCCAGCTCACGATCTGCCCCAATCCCACGGGTCGGGCGAGGGTTTCCGATCCCCTGTACCTGTATTATGAAATCTACAACCTGGGACTGGACTCGAAGGGATCAGCGGACTACACGATCCAGCTCTCCCTGCGCAGGACCGGCGAGGGGAAAACCGTGTTCCAGCGCATCGGGGGCCTCTTCGGAGGCGGGGGCAGCCACCGCATCTCCATCGAGAACAAGCGGACCGGCAGGAGCCGCAATGTGCAGGATTACGTCGGCATGGACGTGCGCAGCGCGCCGCCCGGCCATTACGAACTCACGCTCAAGGTGACGGACCGCGCCGCCGACCGCCAGGTCTGGACGACCCTTCCGATCGTTCTGAATTAGAGGAAAAATCCGCAGGAGGGGAAGCCTCACGCAGTGCGGGACCAGGCTGTTGGATTGGCCCTATATTGAAGGCCTGCGGGGAGATGGATCAAAGACCCCGGGGTCCTGAAACCATGATTGGACAGCCGAACGGATCCGTTTTCAGGACCCCGGGGTCGCCTGACCCGCCATGAGGAGGACTGAACTCGAATGCTCCACATCGTCGAACTACTCGGCGTGGCGTTTTTCGCCATGGCCGGCGGCATCGAGGCCGAACGCAAGGGCATGGACCTGGTGGGCATTTACGCCGTGGCCTTTGTCACCGCGCTCGGCGGCGGCACGCTCCGGGACGTCCTCCTCGACCGCCACCCGCTGTTCTGGGTGCAGAGCCCGGAGTACGCCCTGTGGATACTGGCCGCTTCCGTGGCCGCGGCCCTGATCCGGCGGTACAAGAAAAACCCGCTCACCGACCAGGCCGTTCTCCTGCCCGACGCCTTCGGCCTCGGTTTTTTCACCGCGGTCGGAACAGCCGTCGCATTCGGAAAAGCCGTACCCCCCTTCATCGCGGTGCTCATGGGCGTCATCACCGCGACATTCGGCGGCGTCATCCGCGACATCATCTGCAACGAGGTTCCCGTCCTGTTCAAACGCGGCCAGCTCTACGCCACCTGCTCGCTTTTCGCCGCTCTGGCCTATTGGGCGTGTCACGCCATGGGAACCGGATCGGAAACCGCGATGACCGTCTGCGTGCTGGTGGCCCTGATTCTCAGGCTCATCGCCGTTCGGTTCAACATACAGCTTCCGCTGTAAAAATCCAGCCGTGAGCCGCGCTTCCCGCGATCCAAACATGGAAACCGCAGTGAAACCCATGCGCGTTCCTGAATCCCTCCTGTTCACCCTGATCCCGGCGCTCCTTCTTTTCATCGCCGTTCGCCTGGCCATCCCCGCGCTCAGGATCTGGACAGGCTGGCGGCCTCTGCTCTGCTGGTACCTCTGCGGCGGCTTGCTGGTTTTCCTCCCTCTTTTCGCGGCATCCTTCATCCTGATCCGCAGGGAGGCCCGGACCGGCGCACGACCGGACTGGATCCGACGCTTCCGCCTGACGAAACCGTCCGTCTCCACTTTAGCCTGGAGCCTCGCGGGGACCGTTGCCGTCGGCTTCCTGACCTGGGTGTTCATGCGGGCCGGACAACGCTGGATTCCCGGATTTTCCGCCTCACCCGTTTTTCTGCGCGTCGAACCGCTCGGACCTGGCGAAACCTGGCTGGTCGCGGCCTGGCTTCCCATGTTCTTTTTCAATATCATCGGAGAGGGGCTCTACTGGAGGGGGTTCATGTTCCCCCGCCAGCAGGCCGCGTACGGAAACCGGGCCTGGATTCTGCACGGCCTCTGCTGGACCCTTTTCCACTTCTCCTTCGGGTTCTCCCTCGTTTTCATTCTGCTTCCCATCCTGTTCCTGACGCCCTGGATCGTGTCCAGAACCCGGAGCACCTGGCCGGATATGATCATACACGGACTGGTGAACGGGTCCGGCTTTCTGTTAGTGGCTTTCGGAGCGGTGCGGTAGTTTTCCGCAACGATCAATCGGCCGCAATCCGCTTAATATAAAGAGTTTATTTGAGCCGCACCTTTCGGTTGCGCCGCAAATATCAAGACTGGAATATTCCTCATAAGGAATATTTTTGGCATTATCTTTCTTGCTTTCCATCGTTTATTTGATTAACTTTTTCCGCTTAAAACCGCATGACCATCCATTCGTGAGGGGAATTTTTCCATGCCGAAACGCGACGATATCCGCAAAGTGCTTATCATCGGATCCGGCCCCATTGTCATCGGCCAGGCCTGCGAATTCGATTATTCCGGCACCCAGGCCTGCAAGGCGCTCCGGAAACTGGGGTACGAAATCGTCCTGGTCAATTCCAATCCGGCCACCATCATGACCGACCCCGGCATGGCGGACGCGACCTACATCGAGCCGCTGAACATCGACTACCTCGAGCAGATCATCGCCAAAGAAAAACCGGACGCCCTTCTGCCCAATCTCGGCGGCCAGACCGGCCTCAATCTCTCCTCCCAGCTCGCCAAGAGCGGCATCCTGGAAAAATACGGCGTGAAGGTGATCGGCGTCAATGTCGACGCCATCGAGCGGGGCGAGGACCGAACCGCGTTCAAGCAGACCATGACCCGGCTCGGCATCGACATGCCGAAGAGCGAAGCGGTCAACACGCTCGAGGACGCGGAAAAAGTCGCGGAACGACTCGGGTATCCGGTGGTGATCCGGCCCGCCTACACCATGGGCGGCACGGGCGGAGGCCTGGTCTACAATGTCGAGGAGCTCCGGACCGTCGCGTCGCGGGGCCTGGCCGAGAGCATGGTGCACCAGGTGCTGATCGAGGAATCCGTGCTGGGCTGGGAGGAACTCGAGCTGGAGGTCGTGCGCGACGCGAAGAACCGGATGATCACGGTGTGCTTCATCGAGAACGTCGACGCCATGGGCGTGCACACCGGCGACTCGTACTGCACCGCGCCGATGCTGACCATCGACCCGGCCCTGCAGAAGAAACTCCAGAAATATTCCTACGACATCGTCGAGGCCATCGAGGTCATCGGCGGCACCAACATCCAGTTCGCGCATGACCCGAAAACCGGCCGGGTGGTGGTCATCGAGATCAACCCGCGCACCTCCCGCTCGTCGGCGCTCGCCTCCAAGGCCACGGGATTCCCGATCGCCTTCGTCTCGTCCCTTCTCGCCGGCGGCCTGACCATGGACGAGATTCCGTACTGGCGCGAGGGCACGCTGGACAAATACACTCCATCGGGCGATTACGTGGTCGTGAAATTCGCGCGCTGGGCTTTCGAGAAGTTCGAAGGCATCGAGGACAGGCTCGGCACGCAGATGCGCGCGGTCGGCGAAGTGATGAGCATCGGCAAAAACTACAAGGAGGCCCTGCAGAAAGCCGTCCGCTCGCTCGAAATCGGCAGGGCCGGGCTCGGCTTCGCCAAGGACTTCAACAAAAAGCCGCTGGACGAGCTGATCAAGCTCCTGGCCGTGCCCACCAGCGAGCGCCAGTTCCTGATGTACGAAGCCCTGCGCAAGGGCGCCGACGTCGCCGAACTGTCGGCCCGGACCTTCATCAAGGAGTGGTTCATCCGGCAGATGAAGGAGCTGGTGGACCTGGAGGAGGAGATTCTCAGGCACAAGGGCGGCCGTCTGCCGGATGATCTCCTGGTCCGCGCCAAGAAGGACGGATTCGCGGACAAGTACCTGTCCAAACTGCTCGGCGTTCCCGAGCGGGAGCTCCGCGACCGCCGCGTCGCGCTCGGCGTGAAGCACGCCTGGGAGCCGGTCCGTGTCAGCGGCGTGGAGAACGCGGCGTATTACTTTTCGACGTACAACGCTCCGGACGCGGTTCAGGCGAGCGACCGCAGAAAGATCATGGTGCTCGGCGGCGGCCCCAACCGCATCGGCCAGGGCATCGAGTTCGACTACTGCTGCGTGCACGCCGCGTTCGCCATACGCGACGCCGGGCTCGAGTCCATCATGGTCAACTGCAACCCCGAGACCGTGTCCACCGACTTCGACACGTCGGACAAGCTGTACTTCGAGCCGCTGACCGTGGAGGACGTGCTGGCCATCTGGGAGAAGGAAAAGCCGGAGGGCGCCATCGTCCAGTTCGGCGGCCAGACCCCGCTGAACATCGCCGCCGAACTCGCGAAAGCGGGCGTCCGGATCATGGGCACCTCGCCCGAGACCATCGACCTCGCCGAGGACCGGGACCGTTTCCGGAAAGTGATGCAGAAGCTCGGGATTCCCCAGCCGGATTCCGGGATGGCGAGCACGCTGGAGGAGGCGCTGTCCATCGCCGAGCGCATCGGGTATCCCCTCATGGTCCGGCCCTCGTACGTGCTGGGCGGACGCGCCATGCAGATCGTGCTCGACGAGGCCATGCTCCGCCGCTATGTCGCCGCGGCCGTGGACGTCTCGCCCGAACGGCCCATCCTCATCGACAAATTTCTTGAAAACGCGATCGAAGCCGAAGCCGACGCCCTGTGCGACGGAAAGGACGCGTTCGTGCCCGCGGTGATGGAGCATATCGAGTACGCGGGCATCCACTCGGGCGATTCGGCCTGCGTCATCCCGCCCGTGGGCCTCCCCCACAAGCATGTGGAGACGATCGAGGAATACACGCGCCGCATCGCGCTGGAGCTCGGCGTGGTGGGCCTCATCAACATCCAGTACGCGATCGCCAGCGGCACCGTGTACATACTCGAGGCCAATCCCCGGGCCTCGCGCACCGTGCCCCTGGTTTCCAAGGTGTGCAACATCCCGATGGCCAAGATCGCGACCCAGATCATGCTGGGCAAAAAGCTGGCGGACCTCAAACTCAAACGAGTTTCGTTCAGGCATTTCGGCGTGAAGGAGGCGATGTTCCCCTTCAACATGTTCCCCGAAGTCGACCCGGTGCTCGGCCCCGAGATGCGCTCCACCGGCGAGGTGCTCGGCCTGGCCGACAACTTCGGCCTCGCGTTCTACAAGTCCCAGGAAGCGACCAAGCTCACGCTCCCGCTCGAGGGCACGGTGCTCATCACGGTCGCGGACCGGGACAAGGGCGGCGTTCTGGAATCGGCCAAGCGCTTCCAGGACATGGGGTTCCGCATCCTCACCACCGAAGGCACGCGGCAGTTCCTGATGCGGCACGGCGTCGAGTCGGCCCGCATCAACAAGGTCAAGGAGGGCCGCCCCCACATCGTGGACGCCGTCAAGAACGGAGAGATTCACCTCATCATCAACACGCCCAAGGGAAAGCTGTCCGAAGTCGACGACTCGTACATCCGCAAGGCGGCCATCAAGTACAAGATCCCCTACATCACCACGACCACCGCCGCCCTGGCCGCGGCCAAAGGCATCGCCGCGCGCCGGGAGGTGCGGACCTCCGTCAAGTCCCTGCAGGATTACCACGCGGAGATACGGTAAACCCGGGCCTTGGTAGCCCACGGCTTCAGCCGTGGGAAGGTTTCAGCCGCGGCACATGAAATCCCCAAGTGCCGGGCGCCGCGAACGTGCCCCTGTCTCTTATAAAAAAAAACCACCCCACCACACACCCCGGTGTTTGTGGTTTTGCGGCTTTT
>JAUCQC010000249.1 GCA_030372965.1 bacterium | reverse complement strand
GGTATGTCCGCCACGTGCACGTGGACGTCGTGTGCGGGTACGGCACGCCCGAGGGGGTGGGATGGCACCCGGGCTGGCGGCCGGTGACCTTCCGCTTGGACAGCGCGGTTGTCGAATACGCCGCCGGGCCCGGAGGCGGCGCGCCCTTGGACAGCGTGCGGCACGTTTTCGACCGGTGGACGGGAACCGGGCTCGACGCGTACAGCGGAACGGACAATCCCGCGACGTTCACGCTCAACCAGAACGTGGTCGAAACCGCGCACTGGAAAACGCAATTCCCCCTGATCGTCACCGTGAACGACACATCGCTCGGCCGTGTGGATGCCGATCCTCCGGGCATCTGGCAGGACCGCGACTCCACCGTGTTCCTGCGGGCCGTCCCGGCTGAAGGAGGCGTATTCGCGTCCTGGGGCGGCGCCTGTTCTGGAACCGCGGACACGGCTACAGTGCGCATGGACACATCGAAGGCGGTCATCGCTGTTTTCATCCGGGGAAACCGGAGGCCCGAACTCGCCCTGCGGGACACGTCCTTCAGCGAGGATGAAACGCTGATTCTGTCCCGGGCCTGGCTCGAGTCCTGTGCCTCAGATCCGGACGATGCGGTTGCCTCGCTGACTTTCTCCGTGGACGATTCCTCGTCCGGCATGCGCGGCAGTCCGTGCGCGTGCGGAGTTCGGATATGGGCGGAAACGGACTGGAACGGGGACGGCTGGATATCTCTCAGGGCCACGGATCCGTCCGGATCCTTCGGAACGGACACGCTCCATTGCACGGTCCTTGCCGTGAACGATCCGCCCGGACCCTTCCGGCTGCTCAGGCCGGCGGACGGTTTTCTGTTCTCTCGGGAGACTGGGTATCCGGATGAATTTGTCTGGACTCCGTCCGCCAACCGGGACGATCGGAACGGGGACGCGGTATCGTATGAAATCTCCCTGTTGAACGAAACCGTGGAGTGGATCTGGAGCGACCAGACTTCGGACACGGTTTATCAGACTCCGGCTTTATACATTCCGCCGCCGGACGGCATATACCGCTGGTCCGTCAAAGCGGTCGACTCGCAGGGGTTGGAAACGGATTGCGACACATCATTCCGCTTCATCCTTCAGATGCAATCCGGCGTCGGATCCGGCCCGGCCGTACCGAAAGCCTTCGGTCTCCGGCAGAACCGGCCCAACCCGTTCAACCACAGGACTGTGATCGGGTACGAGGTCCCGAAGCGGGGGAAAGTGACACTGGGGGTCTGGGACGCGAGGGGTAGGAAGATCGCCATGCTCGCCGACAGGGTCCATGAACCGGGGATTTTCGAAGTGGTGTGGGACGGAACGGACGACTCCGGCCGTCCCGTGGGCTCCGGCATCTACGTATGCCGCATGCGGGCCGGGGGATTTGTGAAGGCGTTGAAGATGGGATTGCTGAAATAAAAAATCAAAGTTCAAGGTTCCATGGTTGTAGGTCCGATATGCCCGGCGTTATTCAGCCGGGCTATCGGACATCCAGTCCTTGAGGATCGTGAGAATGACACCACCCCTCGATAAAAAATGTCCGATAGCCTCGCTGAGAGAATGCTCGGCATATCGGACCTACAACTACAGATTCAGAAAATCCGAATTTTAGAATGTCCGAAAGGCGCGCGTAAGGATGCGCGCCATTTCGGACCTGCTCACTATCATGGGCACACCCCGGAACGCAGAATCGTTTCAAGGCGCAGGCTAAAGCTTGCGGTTGCCAGGGGCCGATCCTCCCATCCACATCCTGTTCAGGCACCTGACCAGGACGCTCCCGCTCAGCGCGAACCACGCCAGCAATCCGAACCCCCACGCCCATCTCCCGTACAGAAAATTTCCCACGGTGAACAGGCCGGACCAGATGGTCGAGCATCCGGCCATCCATCCGAGCAGCGCGGTCGGCATTGAATCTCCGCTTCCCCGTTTCTCCGTTTCTCCGATTCCCGCTTCCGTCCGGATGGCCGCCCATCCCGGTCCCGCGGGCCGCACTTTCCGGTAAAATGAAATCAGCGTCCCCCGGTCCGTCTGCGGTCCGAGGTAAGCGGTGAGCATCCAGCACACCGTGGTGAATGCCACGGTGATGAGCAGGCCGGCATGCGCCGGAAGCGGAACGCCGTTTCTACGCAGAATCAGGAGAAGGACGGAAACCGCGAAGGACGCGGTCATGGCCGCGATCTCCGCCCAGGCATTGACCCGCCACCAGAACCACCGGACCAGGTAGAGCAGGCCGGTTCCGGCGCCCACCTGCAGGATGAGGTCGAACGCGTCCTTGGCCGTGTCCAGCAGGTACACGAGGCCGGACGCGGCCAGGAAGAGCCCGGCCGTCGCGGCGCGGCCGGCAGTGACGTAATGCCTCTCCGGGGCGTCCCCGCGGATGAACCTGCGGTAGAAATCGTGCACGAGATACGAGGCGCCCCAGTTCAGGTGGGTGAGCACGGTGGACGAGGTGGCCGCGATGAGTCCGCCCACCATCAGTCCGATGAATCCGGCCGGCAGGAAAACCAGCATGGCGGGATAGGCGATGTCGTGCCCCAGAAGGCGGGGGTCCAGCAGGGGGAAGGCGGCCTGTATGTCGGACAACTGCGGGTACACGATCAGGGAGGCGAGGGCCACCAGTATCCACGGCCACGGACGCAGAACATAATGCGCCACGTTGAAGAACAGGACCGCGCCGAGCGAATCCTTTTCCGACTTCGACGCGAGCATGCGCTGTGCGATGTAGCTGCCGCCGCCCGGCTCAGAGCCGGGGTACCAGACCGCCCACCACTGCACGGCCAGGGGCACGATGAACACGGCCACGGCCATGTCCATATTGTTTTGGAAATCCGGGAGCAGGTTTAAAAAATGGATGCCGCCCGGCCCCTGCAGGCCTGACACTTTCTCCACGAGCCCCTCCAGGCCGCCGACCTGGGGCAGGCGCACGGCGAACACGGCGGCCGCGATCACGGCCGTCATCATGACGAGGAACTGGATCATGTCGATGACGAGCACGCCCCAGAGCCCGGAGTGCGCGGCGAACGCGACGTTCAGAAGCCCCACGGCGATGAGGGTCTGCCAGCGGGGCAGGCCGAAGAGAATGCCCGCGATCTTGCAGGCGGCGAGGTTCACGGTCGCGAGAATCATGCAGTTGAAGAACAGGCCGAGGTACACGGCGCGGAACCCCCGCACCGCGGCCGCGGCCCGTCCGGAATAGCGGATCTCGTAGAATTCCAGGTCGGTCAGGACGCCGGACCGCCGCCACAGCCGGGCGTAGAAGAACACCGTGGCCACGCCTGTGAGCGTGAAGGCCCACCAGACCCAGTTGCCGGCCACGCCGTTTCTGCGCACGATGTCCGTGACCAGGTTCGGCGTGTCGCTCGAGAAGGTCGTGGCCACCATGGAGAGGCCGGCCAGCCACCAGGGCACGGACCGGCCCGAGGCGAAGAATTCGGACGTGCTCCGGCCGGCCCTCCGGGCGAAGAAAAGAGAGGGCAAGAAACACACGATCAGGGAGGCTGCGAGGATGATCCAGTCGAGGGGGACGAGGCGCATGCTCAAGAAATCCTGAAGGGTGAATCCCACGTCACCAGCAAAGCCGTCACTCGGAATTAAGGCTTCAGCCTTTCATAATAATAACGATTCCCGATGAAAATAGCAAGCGGCACGGCGAAGCAAACGGGCATTTCAGCTCTAAGCGCAAGGCACTTTGGAAGTGCCGGGCGCTTGGCCCTGGCACATGAGTTCCGCAACCCCGGTTTTTAACTTGATTCTTATCCCGAAAAACCCTACTTTTTGGCGGCCGCAAGGCCGTTTCCGGCACAGCGAACGGAAATCCGATCAGCGGGGGCGCGGCATGACAGAAGAGAAAAAAGAACCGAAACGGGAAGAATCCAAACCGGGTGATGGGAACAAGCTCGGCAGGCGGGACTTTCTGCAGGGCCTGTCCACCCTGCCCGTGCTGGGGCTTTTCGGCGCGGCCGTGGTCCAGCAGGCCCGATTTGACAAAAAGCAGAAGGCCAAGGCGGCCGGGTCCGCGGTTCCCCGGTCGGCTCATGTCTCGGACCTGAATGTGGCCCTGCTCGGCGCAGGCGCCCAGGGAGAGGTGCTGCTCAACGCCATGCTCAAGATACCCGGCCTCCGGTTCAGGGCCGTGTGCGACATCTGGACGGAGTACAACCAGAAGAAAGCCGTGAACCTGCTCCGCAAGTACAAGCACAGCCCGAACGCCTACGAGAACCACGAGGACATGCTGGCCCGGGAGAAGGACCTGGACGCGGTGGTCATCGCCACGCCGGACTTCTGGCACAGCAGGCACGCGGTTGACTGCATGAAGGCCGGCCTGCACGTGTACTGCGAAAAGGAGATGTCGAACACGCTCGAGGACGCCCGGCGCATGGTTCTGGCCAGCCGCGAAACGAAGCGCCTGCTCCAGATCGGCCACCAGCGGCGGAGCAATCCCCGCTACATCCACTGCCGCGAGCGCATTCTCGGCGAAGCCGGCATGATCGGCCGCATCGCCACGGTGGGCGGCCAGTGGAACCGCTCCGCCCAGCCGGACCTCGGCTGGCCGGCGCGTTACGCCATGCCCTCGGACCGGCTCAAACGGTACGGGTTCCAGTCCATGGCCCAGTTCCGCAACTGGCGCTGGTACAAGGGGCTGGGCGGCGGCCCCATCGTGGATCTCGGGTCGCACCAGATCGACATCTACAACTGGTTCCTGGGGGCTCGGCCCGTGGCGGTCACGGCCAACGGGGGCATCGACTATTACCCCGCGTCCACGCACGAGTGGTACGACACGGTCATGGCCGTGTACGAGTACGAGACCCCGGCCGGAAGGACGCGCGCGTTCTACCAGACCCAGACCACAAACTCCAGCCAGGGGTATTTCGAGAATTTCATGGGCGACAGGGGCACGCTGCTGATCTCCGAGTCCGCGAACCGGGGCGCCGTGTACCGCGAGCCGTCCGCCCCGGCCTGGGACGAATGGGTGAGGCGGGGCGTCGTCACCGCGCCCGTGCTGGCCGCCGACCCCGCCTGTCTCTTATACACATCTGACG
>JAUCQC010000248.1 GCA_030372965.1 bacterium | reverse complement strand
CGCGAGCAGCAGGGCCATGAGAAGAACGGATCGTCCGCGTGGGTCTGGCATGGTTCGGCTCCGAAACAGCGGGTCCGGAAGGAACCCGCTCATCAACAAAATAAAATGTAATTTACGAAAAATACGGCTGAAGTCAAATAAAATCTATGCAAAACGGGGATTGCTGGCTTGAAAACCGGCAGGAAATGCTCTTTACTGCGAACGCCTGGGCATGGCGGAAACCTTCACTCTCCGGGTGGTTTCCCTGCCTCCGTTGCGGACGGTGAATGTGATCCGGGAGTCGGGCGCCGCGCATCGCACGCGTTTCGCGAGATCTGCGGCCCCCCGCACCGGTTCGTTCTGAAACCGGACAATGGTGTCTCCGACGGACAATTCCGCCAGATCCGCGGGGCCCCCGGGCAGGAGAGCGACCACCCTGACGCCTGTCTGACTCTCTTTTCCTGTCAGGTCGACGGCCGACAGACCGATCCAGCCAGTTCTCTCCCTCTGCAGGGCCAGGGAGGAGAGGAACCGGAGAACCCTGGAAGCGGGAAGCGCGACGCCGGTGACCGCCTGGGACTCCGCTCCGTCCTGGACCCGGCCGATGATGACTGCCGTCAGGCGGCCGGTTTCGTCCAGCACCGGACTGCCGCTGTTTCCGGGGGGAATCATGCCTTCGATTTCCATCAGACCGTCCGGCCGGCCGCCGATGAATCGGGCCAGCGTGACGGAGGGGAAGACGCCGATCGAGTTGCCGAGCACCGCGAGTGCCGCGCCTTCCGCCGGCTCCGGGGATTCCTGGGGCGGGATCGGGGTGACGCCCGTCATCCCGTGTTCCAGCACCGCGGTTCCGGTCACCGGATCGCACGCGACCAGACGGGCCACGGCACGGCGGCCGTCGGTCAACGCGATGACAATGCTGTCCGCCCCGTCGATGACCGTCTTCCGCGTGACCGCGTACCGGTCGCCGAACAGAAAACCCGATCCGACCCGTGTCCACGCGTCCTGTGCGCCTCCCGAGACGGTCTCGACGCTCAGCACGGACGGGAGCGCCTTCTGGACACCCGATGCGATCGCGACCGGGCCGGAGGACGCGTTCTGCGACAACGCCCGCCCCGCGGCCAGCACCGTGGCCAGCACCACGGAAACGCACATTCTCAGACGCCGCACGGTTCCTCCGGGGCCACTTTAAAAACTCACCGGCACAAGCCGTCCCCGCAGGGCTTCGAGATTGCGCACCCGTTCGGACGTGTCCAGCGGAACGGCCTCTCCCGCGGAGTCGGCGGAGGCCGTCGCGGCTTCGGCCGGCACGTAATCGTCAATGACGTACTGCACGCGCGGCTTCTTCGCGGCCGTCGCTGACTCCGTCGAGGCAGGCGCCGGCTTCAGGGCCACGGGCACGGTCAGGCCCTCGGGCGCCGTGGTTTTCCGATTGAGCATCCAGACACCCACGGCGAGCACGGTGACCGCCATGGCCGAAGCCGGAATCCACCGGCGGTCGAATATCGGCCGGAACAGTCCCGGCTTGCCGGCCATCTCCCGGCGTATCCGCTCGTGGAGAAGCACGTTGAAGTTTTCCCGCGTCCTGAGCGGCGTGAGATTCTTCAGACAGCTCCTCTGCAGGCGGATCTTGTGGAGAAGCCTGGCGCAATCGCAGCACTCCTCCACGTGCCGGCTCACCTGTTTCTCCCGTTCGGGATCCAGGCCGCCGTCCGCCAGATTCAGGATGTCATTGTGATCCCGATGACAAGGGGTCATTCACGGTCCTCCGTCATTATTTCTCGATCAGGTCGCCGAGGCGCTTCTGCAGCCGCAGGCGCCCGCGGTTGACCCGTGATTTCACGGTGCCGATGGGAATCTTCAGCATGTCGCTGATTTCCTCGTACGAGAAATCCTGCACGTCTCGCAGGACCACCACCTCGCGGAAACGGACCGGCAGGTCGTCGATCTCCTTACGGATGACGGCCTCCTTCATCTCCCCGTCCACCTGCGAATCGGCCGTCCTCAGCGGATCCGGGATGTCATAGCCCTTGTCGTCGAATCCGGAGGAGTGGATGGAGAAGAGCCTCCGCCGCTTCCGGCGCCTCAGCTCCGTCTTTGCCAGGTTGCCGGCGATGGTGTATATCCAGGTCGAAAACTTAGCGATGTTCCGGTACATGTGCTTGTTGCGGTACACGCGGAGAAAGGTTTCCTGCACCACGTCTTCCGCGTCGATCCGGTCTCCCAGGAAGTGATAGACAAAGTTCAACAGCGGATCCTTGTACCGATGCACGATTTGCTCGAACGCGTACACGTCGCCGTTCTGAAACCGCTCGATCAGGTCCTCGTCGGATGGCGTCAACGGCTGTTTCCTGTCCAGCA
>JAUCQC010000247.1 GCA_030372965.1 bacterium | reverse complement strand
GCGGACCGGTACTGTTCGTCCTCGAATCCGCTGTTCCGGCCGGCCCCCTTCTGCACGTAAACGCGGTGACCGCGTTTGGTGAGTTCCGCGGCGCCGTGCGGCGTCATGGAAACGCGGTTTTCCGCGGTTTTGATCTCGGTTGGGATGCCGATTTTAATGGAGCGCTCCTCATTTCGGATATTTGAATATTCCAGGAATATATTCAAATATATCCATGCGTACTGATAAAGTCAAGATGATGTTATCGGCCGGAAACCGGCCATTCTAAAATTTTGAATCGGACCGGCTCGGTTATTCCGCAAAATAGCGAAATATTCCATTCTCTCATTAATTATTTGACTTGAATGGAGAATCATAGTACATTGAAATCCGCCTCCGGATTTACGGAATGCGGAATCCGACAGGGAGACTCCATGAAATTACGGCATCTGGACGGCGAAAGTCTGTACTACGCCTTCTTCCACGGCCGGCGCGCGGTGGTTCACCGCCAAAAGCACCTGAACAAGATCAACGTCTTCCCGGTCGCGGACGGCGACACGGGAACCAACCTCGCCATGACCATGCATTCCATGATTGAAGGCACATCGCGGACCGGTACCGTCGCGTCGGTGAGCCGCGGCATGGCAGACGCGGCCCTGTCCGGATCCAGGGGCAATTCCGGAATCATATTCGCCCAGTTCGTCCGCGGCCTCAGCGAGGCGGTCCAGGGCAAGGACAAACTGGATAAAAAGGAATTCACCCTGGCCGCGCGGCGCGCGGTGGATTCAGCCTACAAGGCCCTGAGCAAACCCGTGGAAGGAACCATCCTCACCGTGATGCGCGCCTGGGTCAACGCCCTTGACGCGCTGCATGAAAAGAAAACCAGTTTCGTGAGCCTGTTCCACGAATCCCTGGTCGCCGCCCGGCACGCGCTGCACGAAACGCCGAAAATGATGAAAGCCCTCGAGAAAGCGAAGGTCGTCGACGCCGGGGCAGAGGGCTTCGTCACCTTTCTCGAAGGCGTGATGCATTTCGTCCGTTCCGGCGAAAAGCCGGAAAGGATCAACGAAACTCCGATCATCGAGGAAACGCAGGACACGCACATGCTCCGGCCGGACGGGGAAATCCTGCACCGTTACTGCACGGAATTTCTTCTGGAAGGGAAGGATCTGTCCGCGGATCCGGTCCGCGCGGCCCTGGAAAACCTGGGAGACTCGACGGCCGTGGCCGGGAGCGGCGACCGCCTCCGGGTCCACATCCACACGAACGAACCCTGGAAGGCATACGCGGCCTGTTCGGCCATCGGACACATCACGAAGCAGAAAGTGGAGGACATGGTCCGCCAGAACCAGATCGCCCATCACCGCCGCGCCGGCATCGCCGTGGTCACGGATTCGGCCTGCGATCTGCCGCAGGAAATTCTGGACCGCTTCCAGATCCACGTCATCCCGCTGAACCTGGCTTTCGGGGAAAAACAGTACCTGGACCAGCTCACGGTCAAACCCGATCAATTCTACCGCATGCTGGAGGAGAATCCGGACTTCCCGAAAACCTCACAGCCATCGGTCGCCGTGTTCGCGGACATGTACCGCAGGCTCTCCCATCACTACCATTCGATCATATCCATTCATTTGTCCGGCGGCCTTTCCGGCACGCTGAACTCGGCGCGCCTGGCCGCCGAGCAGGTGAAGGAAGTGCCCATCGCGGTGATCGACTCGAAAAACCTGTCCTCGAGCCTGGGCCTCATGGTGGTGACCGTCGCCGAGGCGGTCGCCTCGGGAAAACGTTTCGCGGACGTGGTCCGGCTCGCCGAATCTTTGCCCGGCAGAACCCGCATTCTGGTCGGCGTCCCGACGCTCAAGTCATACATCCGGGGCGGCCGCATATCGCCGCTCAAGGGCTGGATCGCCAACCTGCTGAACCTCAAGCCGATCATCTCGGTGAACGCCGAGGGCAAGGGCGTCCTCTTCGGCAAGGCCTTCTCCAGGAGTAAAAACCTGGAGAAAATCGTCGATATCGTTTCGCGCCTGCACGGAAAGACCCCGGTCCGCAGGTACGTAGTGGGTCACACGGCGGACGAGCCGGCCGCCCTGGACTTCGCCGGAAAGATCGAGACCGCCATCGGAATGAAACCCGAGTTCATCGCTTCGATCTCGCCCGTGATCGGCGCGCACGCGGGCCCCGGGTCCGTGTGCGTGTGCTTCATGACCGACTGACCACTCTTGTTCCGGATTCCGGCATACCCGATCCACCAAAATAGAATGGAGCCCACGGCTTCAGCCGTGGGGAAAGAGAATAAGATGAAGAAGGGAAACCGTTTTAACGGTGTTCTCTGACTGATTCCGATAACGCCTTCGTCGGCAATCCATCCAATCAGGGGATCCCATGATCGGAAGAGCGATCGTCACCGCCGCATTCCTCTTCATCTACATGACGGCCTTTTACCTGGCCGCGCGCCGGCTCCGCAACAACGGCCTGGCAGACACGGCCTGGGGCCTGGGATTCGTACTGGTCGCCTGGCTCAATCTCGCGCTTTCCGGCACGGGAACGTTCCGGTCCATCGCCGTAACCGCCCTGGTCACGATCTGGGGCCTCCGGCTCGCGCTCCATATTTTCGGCCGCAACCGCGGAAAAGCCGAGGATTTCCGGTACGCGGAAATGCGGAGGAAGTGGGGCCGGCACGCGGAATGGAAAAGCTACGTGAACGTCTTCCTCGCGCAGGGGTTTCTTCTTTTCATCATCGCCTGGCCCATCGTGCTGGCGAACCTGCCGTCTCCCGGCGCCGGATTCGGGCCGCTGGAATGGCTCGGCCTCGCGGTCTGGATCGCCGGATTCGCGTTCGAGGCCGTTTCGGACCGCCAGCTCCGCGATTTCATCCGGAATCGCAAAACCCCGGACAGCCCCTACATGACTGAGGGCCTCTGGAAATATTCCCGCCATCCCAATTACTTCGGCGAGGCCCTGCTGTGGTGGGGCATCTTCCTGCTGGCTGTCCGCTCGCCGCTCGGGTGGACCGGCATCGTCAGCCCTCTGCTCATCGGATTCCTGCTCCGTTTCGTCTCCGGTGTGCCCCTGCTCGAAAAGAAACACCAACAGGACCCCCGGTACCGGTCGTACGCGGAAAGGACGAACGTGTTTTTTCCGGGACTGCCGAAGAGATGAGAAAACCGCTGATTTGTGCCTTACTGGCAACGCTTCTCGTCTCGGGACTCCGAGCCCAATCCCCCGACTCCCTCCTCCTCTCCGGCATCAGGCTCACGCTCTCGTGCGATTTCGACGCCGCCCTGGCCGTGTTCCGCGGGTACGAGAAAACGCATCCCCGCGACCCCGCGGGTCCGTTCTATGTCGCGGCCACGTACCAGTCCGCGATGATGGACGCGGAATCCGACCGGTATGAGAAGGAATTCTTTGAAGCCGTCAACCGGTGCATACGCATGGCCGACTCGCTGATCGCGGCCGGACACGCCGATGCCCGGCTGTATTTTCACCTCGGCAATGCCTGGAGCTACAAGGGGCTGTACGAAGCCAAACGGGGCGGCCTGGCCACAGGCGTGCTGCACGCCCACCGGGGCGTCGGTTACCTGGAAAAGGCCCTGGAGGCGGACTCCCTGTGTGAAGACGCCTACCTCGGCGTCGGCAGCTACAAGTACTGGTCCGGACGGTATTATAAATACCTGCGATGGCTTCCCTGGATCCGGGACGAACGTGACCTCGGCATCCGGCTGGTCCGGCGCGTGATCGAGAAGGGAACCCTTTCCCGCTGGGTCGGAATGAGCAGTCTGGGCTGGATCGAGTACGACCGGAAGAACTACGGGGAAAGCCTGGGGCTTTTCAGGAAGGGCCTGGCCGAGTTTCCCGAGAGCCGTTTCTTTTTGTGGGGCGAGGCGGACTGCCTTTTCGCGGACGGGGATTACGAACAGGCGGCCGGCCGGTACGAGCATCTGCTCGTTTCCATTCTCGGGGACAAACGCCAGAGCGGGTACAACGAAGCGGAATGCCGATACAAGCTGATGACCGCCTACGACAAAACGGGCCGCATGGACGCCGCGGAAGCGCAGGCCCGCGCCGTGCTGTCCCTCCGGGCGGAACCGGAGACGATGAAACGGATGGAGCGCCAGCGCAAGGCCGCGTCCGAATGGCTAGACCGGAACCGGAGACGGACCCGGTGAGACGCAGCCTGTCCCTTCCCGCCGCGGCGCTCATCCTGCTGACGGCCCTCGCACCGGACGCCGGTCTGTCCCGGTCCCTTGAGGACAGCCTGAGGCTGGACATCGAGGACGGACGGCTCGACGCGTTTTCGAAAATCGAAGCCGCCTTCATCCTGTCCGGTGTCGAGGATCCGGACAGCCTGAAAGCCTGCGTCGACTGGCATCGGGGAATCGTCCGGACCATCGAAGAATACCGCTTCCCGATGACGGACCGCGCCGGATCGGCGCGCCGCGTCTTCGCCTGGCTGCACGGCGCCTGGCTCGTCCGGTACGACGCGGCCGCCACCACGCTGACCGACGTGCGCGACCGCAAGACCTACAACTGTGTTTCCGGCACCATTCTCTTCAACCTGACCTGCGAAGCGCTCGGCTGGTCCACGGACGCGTTCGAAACGCCCACCCACGTCTACACCTTTTTCAACAATTACACGGAACGGATTCCCATTGAAAACACATCGCCCATGGGATTCGACATCATGAAGAATCTGGGCGAATACTCCCGCTTCCTTCTGCAGTATTATCCCGGCAACCGCGCGGCGCGCATCGGTCTGGACCGTCTCTTCGCGTATGAAAACGGAAAAGGCCGCGAGATCAACAACACCGAACTGCTGGGCCTGCTCGCTTACAACCGCGCCTTTTTCGCGCGCAAGGACAGCAGTTACGAAAGGGCCTGGGATTACGTCCTGCTGGCGCGCCGGTTCAACCGCGATTCGCGATCGAACGTGGATTTCGAAATCGGCCTGACCTTTGAACGGGGATCCGTGCTGCTCAAGCGGGGCGAGAACCGGACTGCGTTCGAGACCTACGCGGAGGGATTCCGCCGTTTCCCGGACATCGGCGACCTGCGGTTGAACGCCAGGGCGGCTTTCTTCCGGTTTCTTCAGGCGCCGCAGCCGTGGGATTCCATCCGGCCAGCGCTCGACACAGCCCTCGACCTTCCGGCCTGGAACCGGGGCGATCTCCCCTTTCTTCAAAGACGGCTTGCCGGCCTTCACGCGTCGGCCCCGGACCGGGCCGTTGCGGAGGAGATTCGCGCCTATATCGAAGCCCTCCCCGGGTTGGCGGAGGAATTGAAAGATTGATTTCGGACGGGTAAAACCATCCATCAATCCCACGACTGAAGTCGTGGGCTCCAAAAAATCAGACTTCTTGGGCCTGATACGAACCCTGGCCACAATCCCGGTTTTCCGGGCAATCCCCTCAGAAATCCATGGACCCGACAGCCTCCTGCGATTGAAAAACAATGCCTTAGGAATCGGCATGCGGTTTGCCTGTTCAGAACCGTATCCTCTTCACGCAATCCCGCATGTCTCGAAAGGAAGCCGGAACATGAAGAGAAAAACCCTGTTTTTCAGCCTGGCGATTGCCTTCGCCCTGTCCGGACTGTCCGGCCTTCGACCCGCCGCGTTAAAGGCGGGAAACGTCGCGGACTCGCCCGCGGGCCGCTTTGAACGAATCCGCAAGTACGATGCCGTGTGGAAAAAAGCCCTGGAACTCCGCGGCGGACGCGCCGCGTCACCGGCTTCGGTGGAGGGTGATTCGGCGGCATCCATATCCGGATCCGTGTACGGTCTTGACCCGGATGCCGTGCTCAGCGCCTATGTGGAGGCGATTCCCGTGTACCGGATGGCGGACCGGGACACCATTGTCGGCCCCTACTGGGGAGGGGTTTCTTCCGTGAATCCCGATGATTTCTCCTTCTGCATTCCCGGCCTGATGCCTGGCGCCTACTGGGTGTGCGCCTGGGCGGACGGGTATGAACCGGAATACTACGACGGCGCCGAAAGCGCCTCGGACGCGGACACTATCCGGATCGAGCCCGGCAAGGACGTGTCCGGAATCCGTTTCGATCTGGAGCGGGTTCAGCCCGGCACCGGAGGACTGTCGGGTCTCGTCGTGGATGAAAAGGACGGAACGCCGCTGGCCGGCGCCTGGGTCACCGCCGTGGCCTCATGGGAACCCTACACCTACGGCAGGGCATTGACGGACGGGCAGGGCGGCTTCGTCATCGGCGGCCTGAAATCCGGGGACTACACGATTTCAGCGGGCGCGGACGGGTTCGTCGAGGAATTCTACGACAACGCGACCCTGTGGGAACTGGCCGCGCATGTGACCGTCACCGAACCGGACACCGTTTCCGGCCTCGTCATCCGGCTGACCGAAGGCGGCACTGTTTCCGGCCGCGTGACGGACAATGACGGAGGCCCGCTCGCCGACGCCTGGATACAGGTTTACTCGGACGCTTCCGGCGATTCCGTATGGATGGATTCGACCCGCACGCCGGCGCGCAAGTTTGACGCCGGCGCCTCCACTGAAGCCGACGGCTCCTACCGGATCACAGGCATACCGGAGGGCGAATACTTCGTCACCGCGACCTCGTGGCGCGGCGGCTGGTTCCAGAATCAACTCTGGTACGACGGCGCCGTGGACCCCTCTTCCGCGACTCGGGTTCCGGTGCGATCCGGCGTCGAGACACCGGGCATCGATTTCATTTTCGATTTCACCGCCGAGGACGGCTCCGTGTCGGGCCGCGTCACCGACCTGGACGGCAGGCCCATCGAGTACGCGCAGATCCAGCTCTTCTCGGACGGATCCGACGCCCGGGGGAACTCGGTGTGGATGACCGCCTCGACCGGCGCGAACGGCGACTACAGCCTGTATTTCGTTCCCGAAGGCCGGTATTATGTCAACTGCTGGGCCCAGGCCGGTTGGTCGAGCGTTTTCCGCTACTGGCCCGGTTCTGAGGATTTCGCCGGCGCGCAGGCGATATCCGTCGACGGAGTCACCCCGGTCCGGAACGTGGATTTCATCCTGCCTCTGGCGCCGGGCACGGCTTCGGTCGAGGGGACCGTGACGGATGCCGCCGGGCATCCGCTGACCGGCGCGTATGTTGAAATCGGCCCGTTCCAGTCCGGAGCCGCGGACTCGGGCAGGTCGGGAAAGGAGTTCTGCGCCTGGGCGTATTCGGACAGCGCGGGCGCGTACCGGGTCAAGGGCCTGCCCGCGGGACCGGTTCGGATCCATTGCTCCTACTGGGAAAACGACACTCGCGGCGAAGAATGGTACAACGGCGCGTCCGGCCCGGAAGGCGCGGATCCGGTGACCCTGTCGGACGGCCAGACCGTGACCGGCATCGACTTCAGCCTGACGGCCCGCCGTTTTTACGCCAGCATCGCGGGAACCGTCAGGGACGCGGAAAGCGGAGCCCCGGTTCCGGAAGCGGTGGTGGAGATTCAGCCGCTCCGCTCCGACTGGGTCGGTTTCTGGCGGGGCACGATGAAAACCACCCTGGTCACGGACGCGGAGGGCAGGTACAGCGCGGAATGGCTCCTCCCGGGCGTCTACCTGCTTTCCGCCTATCGGAAAGGCTGATTTTCCTATTACCGGAACGCGCCGGTTCCGGAGATGGCGGATTCGGTTTCGATTTCGGGAGGCGACGAAAAGACCGTTGATTTCAGCCTGGCCTTCCGCGATGAAGGCCCGTGTGTCATCCGCGGCACAGTCACGTACGGGCTGGGAGGCCCCCTGAGAGGCGGGATGGAAAACGAAGCACCTTCAGGCGGCGTGGTCGCGTGCGGGCCCCGCCTGCTCAAGGCCGATTCGGATCTGCCGTTCCCGTACGCGGTCGTTCTCGCCAAACCCGCGGTCACCATTCAATCGTGGCCCGAATCCGAACGGTTCTACAACACCCTGTCGGCTCAGGACGGCTCGTACGAACTGACCGGACTGCCCGCCGGCGAATACTATGTCTGGAGTTTCGGCGGCTCGACGGCCCCCCAGTACTGGGATCACACAGCGGATCCCAGCCAGGCGAAGCTCATCCGGGTGGAAGCCGGCGCGCCCGCGGAAGGCATTGATTTCGAGCTGGACCAGCTGATGTTTTACGCTTTCGACGCGATCGCGCCCGGCCGCAGCGAGAACGCCGCTTCCGTTCACGGAACCGTCCGGGACGGCGGCGGCGAACCGGTTTCATCCGCGGCCGTTCTCCTGCTGAACGTCAACGGACAGGCCGTGTCTTCCGCGGTCACGGGTCCGGACGGCGTCTATGCGCTCTCGGCCGCGGCCGGAGACTACATACTGCAGGCCGGCAAGCTCGGATACGGAACGGCTTTCAACGGCGGGGCGAAGAACGCGGAAGAAGCGGTTCCCGTGAGACTCGAAACCGGTTCCCTCGAGGTGAATTTCTATCTCGGCGCGGCAAGCGCGGTTCCGCACGGGCCGGTTCTGCCGGACCGCTTGTCCCTCTACGGAAATTATCCCAACCCGTTCAACCCCTCCACCGTCATCCGGTTCGCGTTGCCCGGAGCCGGAAGGGTGAAACTGACCGTTCTGGACGGCCGGGGACGCGCGCTCCGCGTTCTGATGGACGGCCCTGCTTCAGCCGGCAGGAATGAGGCGGTCTGGGACGCGAAAGACGAATCCGGACGGCCGGTGCCGAGCGGACTGTACTTCTATCGGCTGGAGACCGTCAACGGTGCTCGGACCGGCAAGATGCTGTTCCTGCGCTGACACCGGTTTGGAATCCTGTCAAGCCGGCTCCTCTGGAGCCGGCCTTTTTTGTACGTCAAGATGTTTCGGACCCACAACTTTGAGC
>JAUCQC010000246.1 GCA_030372965.1 bacterium | reverse complement strand
ATGTGTATAAGAGACAGGGTGAAGTGCCTGGACCACCGGTGGGCATGGGTGAGGTACCGCGCGTTTGCCGCCCTTTCCGGGAAAAAAGGCGCGGGCGGTGAGGTGGCCGCCAGGCTCAGGAGGATGGCGGACGATCCGGACCCATGGGTCAAGACCCTCGCGGTGCTGAAGTTCGCGGAACGGGGCGACCCGTCCATAACCGGGTACATGAAAGAGATCATGCAGGAGGGCTCGCGGGACGCGCGGATAGGGCTGCTCGGGGTGGTCGCCCAGCGCGGCGCGACCGATGATGCCGCGGTCGTGCAGGTCGTCATGGACGGGCTGGCCGACAGGAGGGCGCTGGTGAAAACCCATGCGATAGCCGCCGCGGCCGCGACCCGCCACCGGCGCCTCATGCCCTATGTGGGCGACCTGTTGCACGAAAAGCTCCATGACCTGCGCATCCAGGCGGCGCGGGCCCTCTTCGAGATCGGCGGGACCGGGAGCGCGGATTACCTTCTCGGCCTCCTCGCCGACCGGGAGCAGAAGGTGCGCGACGAGGCGCGCGCCATGCTGGTGACCATGGACAGCGATATCGTCCGGAAGGCGCTCCATGACACCAGGTTCCTTGAGCTGATACGGGGAATGAACGGCACGGAGCCGGTGCGGCGGGAGACCGCGCGGAGGATCGGCGACGGGGCGATCAGGGAGGGGCTTTCGCTTCTCCTGCGCGCGTGCAGGGACAAATACAAGGGCGTGAGGGTCGAGGCCCTGCGGGCCATGGCGGTGTTTCGGGACCCGGTGTCGATCGGCGAGGCCGCGCGCCTGGTAAAGGACAGGTACTTCGACGTGCGGCTGGAGGCGGTGAGGCTGCTCGGTCTGTTCGACGACGTGCTGGCCCGCGAGGCGATCGAGCCGGCGCTTAACGACCGCATCGGGAAGGTGCGGGATGAGGCGAAGCGTGCGTACGACGGAATGCTGCGCTTCTTCTAGCCGGCCGCCGGGACCCTCAAAACCAGCCCCCCGGTGATTCCGGCGATCGTTTCCGCCGCGTTGCCGAGAAGCAGGTTTACGTTCGGCTTCGAATAAAGGACGTTCTCCACGCCGGAATAGCCGGGCCTTGTATCAAGGTTGCATACAATCACGCTCCGTGCCTCGTCCGC
>JAUCQC010000245.1 GCA_030372965.1 bacterium | reverse complement strand
AGCGCTGTCTCGTGGGCTCGGAGATGTGTATAAGAGACAGCCTCCGGTCCACCCGCCCCGCCCGCCGGACAGGGCGCCGAGCAGGATCCAGCCGAGAATGCGGCCCCGGGTCAGGATCATGAGCAGGATGAAGAGCAGGAACATGAGCGTGCCGCCGCACTCGGAGCCGCCGTCGCCGGACTTGCGCCGGCCGGCGGACCCGTCGAGGGTCACGCCCTTCTCCTCCGCGACGTCCTCGGCCATGGTCCGGACGCCCGCGTAGAGACCCGCGCCGTACCGTCCCTCCCGGAACTCGGGCAGGACGTCATTGTCGAGAATGCGGCCGACCTTGCCGTCCGGGAACAGCCCCTCCAGCCCGTACCCGGTCTCGATCCGGACCTTGCGCTCCTTCACCGCCAGAAGGAGCAGGGCGCCCTCGTCCAGTTCCCTGCCGCCGACGCCCCAGGCGGCGTACAGGCGGTTCGCGTACTCCTCGACCGTGAGCCCGGACAGGCTGTCCACGGCCGCGACGACCAGAGCCACCCCGGTTTTCTCCTGGAGTTCCGTGGAGAGGGCCTCGATGCGGCCCGCCGATTCCGCGTCGATGACTCCCGCGAAATCGTTCACTGCGCCCAGCGGTTTCGGGAAGTCCGGCCCGGCCGCGGCCGGGCGGGCGGACAGGCAGAGGAAGAGGATGAGCGCCGCGCGCTTCAGGAAAAGCATTTTTCAGTCACCTCGGTTTGCCGGACAGCAGGCGGCCCAGTCCGCCGGACGACACGAAAGACTCGAATCCGTCCAGATCGGGGAACACGCGGTCGGACAGGATGCGGACAACCCAGTTGCTGTCGAGCGGTGTCACGGTCAGCACGGGAACGCCGCAGCGGTGCGCCTCCCACATCTCGATGCTCGATCCCATGCTCGCTTCCGGAAGGTATACGACGACCGCGTCGCACTGTTTCGCCCGTTCGACATTGGCGAAAAACGTCTCGCGGGCCCGTTCGTCCGTGTAGCGGACCGATTCCGGGTGATCCTCGACCGGGCAGACCAGTTCGCATTCCGGGTCGAACGCGCGCAGAACCGCCTTGATCCGGTTCCGGTAGCTCTGGTCGAAAACACCCAGGCCCCTCAGGGATCCCTGGATGATGCCCGCGAGAAAGAACCGGGTCCGCGAAGGGCCGGTCACAGGATGGGGTTGCTTTCGCGCGTGCGTCCGCTCTCGCGGTAGCCCATCGGCCGGAGCGGCCGGTCGAGCCGCGGGGGCTGGGCCTCTCCGCGCATCGCCCGGCTCGGCAGAATCCGCTTGTACTGGATCTTCAGGTTACCGAAGTTCACCAGCAGGCCCATGGGCGCGCCGGACAGGGTCAGGCTGCGAAGGACGTTCTGGATGTCCAGATCCCCCATCTCGTCCCGGTTCGCCCGCACCTCGAGCACCACCGACCCGGCCACCAGGAAATCGATCGTGTATTCGCCCACCACGACATCCTTGTACTTCACCTGAAGGACCTTGTCGGGTTCGAAGGGAAGCTCCTTCTCCTTCATCTCGACTTCCATCCCCTTCTGGTAGAAGGCGGCGGGGAATCCCGGGCCGATGGCCTTGTGCACTTCCATGCAGGCGCCGATGACCTTGTAGATGGTGTCGTTGACTTCCTTGGAGTCCTTCGCGGACGGGATGATCGTGTTCATACTCCTCCTGACTTGGTTTCGGTTCGGGCCGCGGCGCGTTCGTGTATGATGCGCATGCCCTCGAGCGTGAGAAACGGATCGACGTGCCGGATTCGGGCGCACTGCGAAGCAATCAGGTCGGCCATCCCGCCCGTGGCCACGGCGGCGATGTCCGGACCGCCCAGTTCCCCCGCCATCCGGCCGATCAGGCCGTCGACCATGGCGGCCGTGCCCCAGAGCAGGCCCGCCTGGATGCCCGATTCGGTGCTGCGGCCGACGGCGGAAGGCGGAAACGCAAGGTCGACGCGGGGCAGTTTGGCCGCGACCCGGTGCAGTTCGCGCGCGGCGCCCCTCAGCCCCAGGCAGATCGCGCCGCCGACATATTCCCCATTCGCCGAGAGGACGTCGAACGTGATCGCCGTGCCGAAGTCGACGACCACCAGCGGCGCGCCGTATCGGGCGAGCCCGCCCACCGCGTTGCAGATCCGGTCGGCGCCGACAGTGGCCGGCGCGTCGACCCGGATCGGAACGCCCGTGTCGGTCTCGGACGAAACGACCAGGGGCCGGAGGCGCAGATGCCGGACGGCCATGTCGGAGAAAAGCGCCGTGAGATCCGGAACCACGGAGGAGATCACCGCGTCCCGGATGCCTGCCGTTTCAAGCCCCGCCGCGGCGCACCAGCCGCGGAGCAGCACCCAGGCCTCGTCCGCGGTGCGGCCGGAATGACTCGACATCCGCCAGCGCGAGACGAGGTCGCGGCCCCGGTACAGCCCGAACACGGTCTCCGTGTTGCCCGCGTCAATGACCAGCAGCATCCGACACCTCCGTCACTTCGGCGTCCGAGAATCGCCTCAGCCGTCCGTCCTCGCCGGCAAGTATCAGCGCGCCGTCGGCGTGAAAGCCCCTGACGACGCCCCTCTCCTCGCCCAACGCGGTGAGGAGAACCACGGGCTTCCCCAGCAGCGCGTTCCGCCGGATCCAGCGCCCCAGGGCGAAATCGGGGCCCTCGGTTTCAAGCCGGTGCACGTCGCGCTCGAGCTGGAGCACGACGTCGGCCAGCAGGGCCGTCCGGTCGGTTTTCCGCCCGAGCGCCTGGCGGATGGATCCGGCCTTCCCGGCCAGGGCTTCCGGAAAATCGGACCGCCGCTGGTTCACGTTGAGGCCCACGCCGATCACGGCGAAAGCGGCGCCTCTCCGGTTCCGCTGGGTCTCCACGATGACGCCCGCGATCTTCTTCGAATCCACGGTCACGTCGTTCGGCCATCTCAGCCGGGTGTTCAGGCCGAGCCGGCCGACCGCCTGGGCCACGGATGTCGCGGCCGTGAGCGTGAGGCGGTGCATGTCGAGCGTCCCGGATCCGGGTCGGAGCAGGACGGAAAACTGTATTCCGAGCCCCGGCGCCGAGGCCCAGGACCGTCCCCACCGTCCCCGGCCGGCGGTCTGGTGGTCGGCCACGACCAGCGCCCCGTCCGGAGCGCCCCGTCCGGCCAGCATCCTGGCGAACGCGTTCGTGGAATCGATCCGTTCCAGAACGTACACGACGCTTCCGAATCGCCGGGTGCGGAGCGCTGAACCGACCGCCTCCTCGGTCAGGGGCGCTTCATTCACCCTCATCCTCATCGAACGCCTTCAGGCCCTCCTCCACGTCCCCGTAGGAGGGCACCGCGGAATCCAGCTGGGCGACGTGGACGAGGAAACGCACCTTCTTCTGCATGCCGCTGAAGCGGAGATCCTTGTCGTGCTGATCGGCCTGCCTCAACCCGAACAGGAGGGCGCCGAGGCCCGTGCTGTCCATGTTCTCGACGGCCTTGAGGTCGATCAGAATACGGTCCTCGTCCCCGGTCACCGCGCCGAGCAGCGCGGTCTTCAGTTCGGGCGCCTCGTGCGAAGTGACCTGTTTTTCCAGCACGCGGAGGACGAGGACGCCCCCGGTGGTTTCCCGTTCGATCTGCATGCGGCTCCTTACGGTTTGATCAGTCCTTCCTTCGCGAAACTGAAATACCGGTCCCCTGCGACGATGACGTGGTCGATGACCGGAATCCCCATCAGCCGCCCCGCCTCGGCCAGCTGCGCCGTGACGGCCCTGTCCTCGGCCGAAGGATCCGCCTCGCCGGACGGGTGGTTGTGCAGGAGAATCACCGCGGCGGCCGTGTGGTCCACCGCGGGCTTGAAGACCTCCCGGGGGTGCGCCAGGCTCGCGTTCAGGGTGCCCTCCGAAACCGTGCGGTCGGCCAGGATGCGGTTGGCGGCGTCGAGCAGAAGCACCCGGAAAGCCTCCCGCCGCAGGTCGCGGAGCAGGGGGCCGTACCACCGGACGACATCCTCCGGCGAACGGACTTTCCTCCGGCCGCCGCGGCATCCGCCCGCGGTCCTGCGGCCGATCTCGAAGGCGGCCAGGATGCGCGCGGCCGCCGCGTCGCCGATCCCCTTCATGCGCGACAGCTCCCGGGCGTTGCGCGAGGCCAGCGCCGCGAGTCCGCCTCCGGCGCCCACCATTTCCCTTCCCATGTCCACGGCCGACGCGCCGCCGCAGCCGGACCCGATCAGCAGGGCCAGCAGCTCCGCGTCGGACAGGGCCTGCGGACCCGACTGGAGGAGTTTCTCCCTCGGACGCTCCCCTTCCGGCCAATCCCGGATGCTCAGTCGGCGCGGCGCGGTCTTGACGCCCGCGGCCGGTTCCGCCAAAACCTTCACGCGGGCTCCTGGAACCCGGCTCCGTCCCCCGGCGCGGCTCCGTAACGGAGCCGGTAGGCCTCGCGGATGCGTGTCAGGTAGGCGTACGGCACCCGGTGCCGGCCCACCAGGAACTGGCCGTCCCGGCCGCCGTGGCAGTCGGATCCGCCGGACATGAGGAGTCCCATCTTGATCGCCAGGGCGTGCAGCTGCTTCCGCCGGTGCGGCGGCAGAAAGGGATGCACGACTTCCACGCCGTCGAGGCCGGATTTGACGAAATTCGTGATCACCGTCTCGCTGATCGCGGCGCCCGGATGGGCCAGGAAAGACAGGCCCCTGGATCCCGTGATGAGACGGATGGCCTCGTCCGGAGGCAGCTTGTACTTTTCCTCGTACGCGTCGGCCCCGTACCCGATGTACTTGTTGAAGGCGGACTGGATCGTCTCGACGTATCCCCGGTCCATGAGCACCTCGGCGATGTGCGGCCGGCCGATGCACCGACCCCGCGATTTCGCCTCCACCTCGTCGATCCGGATGTCCACCCCGCGGCTGTTCAGGTTCCGTATCATTTTTTCGGCGCGCTTGAACCGCTCGTCCCTGAAAAGCTTCAGGTAATTCATGAGTTCGCCGCGGGACGGGTCGATGTAGTACCCGATGATGTGGACATCCTTGCCGTTGTACTGGCTCGACAGCTCCACTCCGGGCACCACTTCGATGCCGGCTCCGGCCCCCGAACGGAGGGCTTCGGCGATGCCGTCGACCGTGTCGTGGTCGGTCACGCCCAGGGCGGCCAGACCTTCGTCCCGGGCCCGTTCGACCATCTCGGAGGGGCTCAGCAGACCGTCGGAGTACACGGTGTGGACGTGGAGATCGGCGCCGTTTTCGCCGGAATGTTCTTGCTTTTCGTCCAATTTTTCCTTTTATTGATTTCGATGAAAAAACGCGATGGATTGATTCTCCTGCTGGCCCTGGCGCTTCTGCCCTCCTGCGGCGGAGGCCGGGAGGAGCGTCTGTCCCGCGGGGACCGCAGGTTCGCCCGCGTCGTGGCCGAGCTGGAGCTGCTGCGGGAGCGCCTGCCCTCCGATCCCGCCTACCCGGATTCCGCCCGGGCCCTGCTGCTGCGGCGGAAGATCACGCCCGACGCCTTCGCGAAACGCTACCAGCGGCTCGACTCGAAACCGGAACGCTGGGCCCTCTTCTATTCCGAAGTCCGCGCCGCGCTCGACTCTAGCAGATCCTCGGCAGCTGCTCCCCGCTGATCACGTCCACGATCCGACGGCTTCCGATCCGCGTCCTGAGAACCACCCGGTGGCGCGACTTCTCCGTCACCCGGCCGATCACCGCCGCCTGCTTTCCGTACCGCGATTCGGCCAGCGCCCGGACCCACGCGTCCGCGTGCTCCCGGGCCACGCAGGCCGCGACGACGCCCTCGTTCGCAACGTACAGCGCGTCGAAGCCCAGGATCTCGCACGCGCTCCGCACGTCCTCCGGGACCGGGATCCGGTCCTCCTCCAGCTCGATGCCCACGCCGGACTGTTCCGCGATTTCGTTCAGCACCACGCCGAGCCCGCCGCGCGTGGCGTCGCGCATGGCGTGCAGGCCCGGGTGGGCCGACAGCGCCGCCTGAATCATGCCGTTGAGCGGCGCCGCGTCCGACAGGATGCCGGAGGACAGGCCGAGGTCCTCGCGCGCCAGAACCACGGCCATGCCGTGGCGTCCGAGCGGCCCGCTCACGATGACCGCGTCTCCGGGCCGCGCTCCGGACCCGGTCACGGGAGCCCGGCCCTCGGGGAACACCCCGATGCCGGCCGTGTTGATGAAAACCCCGTCCCCTTTCCCCTTCTGCACGACCTTGGTGTCGCCGGTCACGATACGCACACCCGCCTCGGCCGCCGCGTCGGACATGGAGCGGACAATGCGCTTCAGGTCGCCGACGGCCAGTCCTTCCTCGAGGATGAATCCCGCGCTGATCGCGACCGGAACCGCGCCGGTCACCGCGAGATCGTTCACCGTGCCGCACACCGCGAGCCGTCCGATGTCTCCGCCCGGGAAGAAGAGCGGCTGGACCACGAAGGAATCGGTGGTGAACGCGACGCGTCCGGCTGGAACATCGATCAGGGCGCTGTCGTTCAGGCGGGCCAGTTCGCTGTCCCCGAACGCGGCGAGAAAAACGTCCCGAACGAGCGCCTGGGTCAGGCTTCCCCCTCCGCCGTGGGCGAGGCGGATCGTCTCTTCTTGTTTGCTGAAGGGCATCTTTAAAAGTTCAAAGTTTAAAGTTCAAAGTTCAAAGAGAAAAACAAAAAGGGACATCGACCAGAGTGGAAGCTCATCGTCTAAGCCCAGCGTCTTCTTGAGTCGAATTTTCAAGGTTCAGAAAAAATAAATAAATTTAGTCCGTATTCCCAGTTCCTGGTCTTCATCTTTTTCTTTGAACCTTGAACCTTGAACTTTGAACTTTGAACTCCGTCATTCAGATCCGTACCGAAACGCCGCCGCGCAGGTTCCCTCGGACGAGACCATGCACGCCCCGACCGGATGATCCGCGGTGCAGGCCTTTCCGAAAAGGCCGCATTGGGCCGGTCGCACAGCCCCGGTCAGCACCTCGCCGCACCGGCATCCCGGGGGATCGGACGCGGCCGTGACCGAAACCGGAAAACGCGAGGCCGCGTCGAAATCAGCGAATTCCGCCCTGATTTTAAGGCCGCTTCCAGGAATCAGCCCGAGTCCGCGCCATTCCGAATCGCAGGGTTCGAAAACCGTATCCATCGCATCCCGGGCGCGGCCGTTCCCGGCCGCGGTCACCGCGCGGCTGTAGGG
>JAUCQC010000244.1 GCA_030372965.1 bacterium | reverse complement strand
CGTCAGATGTGTATAAGAGACAGGCCGCGCTCCCTGTACCGGGGCAGCATTGTGTGGGATTATTACGTCCGCGGGCTGCGGCGCGCCCGTGACCTGAAGCGGGGGGACTGATGGCCCGGCGTTTCGGCATCCGGTTCCTGAAAATCGCGGGGAGCGCGGCCCTCGTCTGGTGGCTGCTGAGCCGCATCGGACTCGACCGGATCACGGGACTGATCCGCCAGGCCGACCCGATCTGGCTCTCGGGGTCGTTCCTGCTGTTCCTGGCCAGCCATCTGATCGGAGCCGTGCAGTGGCGGATGCTGCTGAACGCCGAGGACATCCGGCCGCCGGGCCGCAGGGTGCTGGACTGCTATTTCGTCGGTCTTTTTTTCAACAATTTCCTGATCGGCGGGGCGGGAGGGGACGTGTACCGCATGCTCGACATGGGCCGCCAGCCGCGCAAGGGCACGTCCGCGGTTTCGGCCGTGGTGCTGGACCGCATGGTGGGATTCCTGGTCATGTCGGGACTCTCGGTGGCGGCGATTCCGTTCGCCTGCATCCGTCATCCCTTCGGCCGCGCGTTCTGGCTGCCCTTCGCGGCCATGGTCCTGGGGTGGTGCTTCCTCTGTTTCTTCTTCTTCAACAAGAGGTTCGCCAAGCCGCTCTCGCGGCTGATCCGGCCCTTCCTGCCCGCGAAACTGCAGGTGAAAATGCGGGAGGTGTACCGGAAAATCCACGCGTTCGGCCGGAACCCCCGGCTCCTGCTGTCGGTCGCCGCGGTCTCGGCTCTGGTCCAGTCCGCCCGCATTCTGACGCATTACGGGGTCGGCCGCTCGCTCGGGGTGACGGTGCCGCCGGTCTTCTACTTTCTCTTCATCCCGATCATCGCCATTCTGGCGACCCTGCCCCTGACCATCGGGGGCATCGGACTGCGCGAGCAGTCCGGCGTGATTCTGCTGGGGCTCGTGGGCGTGACGGCCGTTCAGGCCGTGGCCGTGGAATTCATGGCGTATCTTGTCGCCATCGGCACGAGCCTGCCGGGCGGCGTTTCGTTCATCCTGAAGCGGGGATCGCCCCGCGTCGGATCAAAACAGGAGACCCTCCGATGAAAGTCGCCGTGCTGATGGGCAGTCCGTCCGACGAAGCCGTGATGAAGGCCTGCACCGACGGGCTGGCGTCGTTCGCCGCCCCCTTTGAAACGGCCGTGATGTCCGCCCATCGCGATCCGGAAGCCGTCGCCGCCTTCGCCCGGGGAGCCGAAGCGGCCGGATTCGACCTGATCATCGCGGGCGCCGGCATGGCCGCGGCCCTTCCGGGCGTGGTCGCCTCGCACACGACGCTTCCCGTGATCGGCGTGCCGCTCGAGGGGTCCGCGCTGGGCGGTGTGGACGCCCTGTATTCCATTGTCCAGATGCCGCCCGGCGTGCCCGTGGCCTGCGTGGCCGTGGGCAGGGCCGGCGCCAAGAACGCGGCGGTGCTGGCGGCGGAGATCCTCGCCCTCAAGTACCCGGAGCTGAAGAAGAAACTGTCCGAATTCCGCAAAGGCGGGGCGAAGCTGTAAGAACGGTTTCGAGTTCCGGGTTTCGGGTTCCGAGTTAAAAGAGGTTTTCTTAACCCGGAACCCGGAACTCTGAACCCGGAACTGAAAGAGGCGCAGCCTGAAGGCTGCGGCTACCATAAACCACCACCCCCAGACAGGACTGTCATGGAAGGCCGCATCCTCGTCATCGTCCCGACCTACAACGAGGTCGGCAACATCGTTTCGCTGATTCCGCGGATACTCGGGCAGCATCCGGCCGTCGAGGTCCTGGTCGTGGACGACGGTTCGCCCGACGGCACGGCGTCGGCGGTCGAGGCGGTCATGCGGACCGAGAGCCGCGTGCATCTCATCACGCGGCCCGGCAAGCAGGGGCTCGGCACCGCCTACGTGACGGGGTTCCGGTTCGCGCTGGAGCGCGGGTACCCCCTGGTGTTCGAGATGGACGCCGATTTCTCGCACGATCCCAATGACATCCCGAGGTTCCTGGCCGCGGCCGAATCCGCGGATCTCGTCCTCGGATCGCGCTACGTCCAGGGCGTGAACGTGATCAACTGGCCGATGTCCCGGCTCCTGCTGTCGTGGTTCGCCAACCGGTACACGCGGTTCGTCACCGGCCTTCCGATCCAGGACGCCACCGGCGGGTACAAGTGCTTTCACCGGCGCGTGCTGGAGGCGATTCCGCTCGACCGGGTCCGCTCGGACGGATACGCCTTTCAGATCGAGATGACCTTTCTGGCGAAGCGCGCGGGGTTCCGCGTCGTCGAGATTCCCATCGTCTTCACCGACCGCAACGTCGGCTATTCCAAGATGAGCTCGCGCATCGTCCGGGAAGCCGCCTGGATGGTGTGGAAGCTGCGCGCGCTGAGCCTGGCGGGGAAACTCTGACGCCATGCGGTCCGGCCCCGACATTTCGGTCGTCATCGTCAGCTACAACGTCAGGCCCTACCTCGAACAGGCGCTGCGATCCGTCCGGAAGGCCCTCGACGGCATCCCCTCGGAAATCTTCGTTGTGGACAACGCTTCCGGAGACGGCAGCGCGGCCATGGTCCGCGGCCTGTTCCCTGAAGTCCGCCTGATCGTCAACGAAGCGAATGCCGGGTTCGCGAGGGCCAACAACCAGGCGCTGCGCCTGGCCGCCGGACGCGCGGTCTGCCTGATCAATCCCGACACGATCGCGGGCGAGGACACGTTCCGGGTGTGCCTCCGCGAACTCGACGCCAGGCCCGACGCCGGCATGATCGGGTGCAAGGTGCTGAATCCGGACGGAACCCTTCAGCCGGCCTGCCGCAGGAGCATCCCGACGCCCTGGGTGGCGTTCACCAAGGTGTCCGGCCTGGCGGCCCTGTTCCCGCGGTCCCGGTGGTTCGGCCGCTACAACCTGACCTACCTCGATCCCGAGGTCGCGTCCGAAGTGGAGGCGGTGTCCGGATCCTTCATGTTCGTCCGGAAGGAGGTGCTCGACACGGTCGGCCTGCTGGACGAGGATTTCTTCATGTACGGGGAGGATCTCGACTGGTGCTACCGGATCCGCGGGGCCGGGTGGAAAATCGTCTACATCCCCGAAGCGCGCATCGTGCATTACAAGGGGCGCAGCGCGCACGAGGCCTCTTTCGACACCATCCGCTTTTTTGACGACGCGATGCACCTCTTCGTGCGCAAGCACTTCCGTACCGGCTGGTCCTTTCTGCCCATGTGGCTGCTGAGACTCGGCATCTGGATCCGTTCCGGAGTGAACGCTCTGGCCCGGCTGGCCGGCCGGCTGGCCCCGGCCGCGGTGGACACGGCCCTGATTCAGGCGGGCCTGGCCGCGGCGCACTGGGTCCGGTTCGGCTCTCTGCGGCACTGGGCTTCGTACCGCGTGGTCGACCTGCTGTACACCTCGGTTTGGATCGTCTGCCTCTACGCGGTCGGCGCCTACCGGAAGGGCCTGTTCAGCTCGGCCAAGGCGTCGGCCGGGGTTCTGCTCGGCCTGGTTCTGAACGCGTCCCTGACTTTTTTCCTGCCCCAGTACGCCTTCTCGAGGAAAGTCGTCGTCCTGACCGGCGTTTTCGCCTGGATCCTCCTGGCCGGCTGGAGACTGGGCATCCGTTTTCTGCCGCAGTTCACGCGTCTTCCGTTCCTGGGCAACATCGGCCGGACCCTGCTCCGGAGGCGAGCGGCGGTGGTGGGAACGGGTCCGGACGCGGTGGCCCTGTTCGAACGCCTGAATCGCAGAATCGAGGCGGGTTATGAAATGGCCGGCCTGATCGCCCCTTCCGGGGAGGATCTGAACCGGCCTGCCGGGGACGGCCCGCCCGTGCTCGGCGCGCTCGCGGACCTGGGGCGCATCGCGCGGTCCAACCGGATCCAGACGGTCATCTTTTCCCCGGAGTCGATCGACACCCACCGGGTTGTCGCCGCCATCGCGGGAGGCCGGGGGTCCCAGATCGACTTCAAGATGGTGCCCCGCGGTCTCGATCTGATCATCGGGAGCTCGTCCATCGATTCCATCGAAGACGTTCCACTGATGGACCTGGATGACCGGATCTACAGGATACACAACCGCGTCGCCAAGCGGCTGACGGACATTTCCGCCGCGGTACTCCTGGCTCCGGCCTGGCTTGCTACCCTGGCATTTATTTTGTTGCGGAGGAGGATGCGGCTGCGGCGCGTCCCGGTGGCCGGCGACTTGGCCCGGCCGGTCCGGGTTCTGAGGGCTTTCCGCGGCGAAGCGGCCGTCGGCGGCTGGACCGGCCTGGCGCCCTTGTTCATCGATCTGTTTGCGGGCCGGATCAGCCTGGTGGGATCGGAATTGCGGTCCTGGGAGGGTAAGCCGGACCCGGTCGGGTTCAAACCCGGCATGACCGGACTGGTCCAGATACGTGAACGCGGGGGGATGTCCGGGGAGGAAAAAGAGCGGGTAAGGCTTTACTATCTCAGAAATTATTCTTATCTTTTGGATATCGAAATCCTTTTCAAGGCGGTTTTTCGCCTTTAAGCACTTGTTTTTTTGAGAGGTGTGAAAACGAATGGCTTCATTCGTCCTGGATTTTGAGAAACCCATTCTCGCGCTGGAGAAGAAAATCGCGGATATGCGCGCCTATTCCGCGGAACAGCACGTCGAGCTGACGGACGAAATCAGGCGGCTGGAGACAAAACTCCAGAAGCTGATGGAGGACACCTACTCCAGGCTCACCCGCTGGCAGCGCGTGCTCCTTTCGCGGCATCCGGAGCGGCCGTACACGCTCGATTATATCGAGCGCCTGTTCACCGAGTTCACGGAACTGCACGGGGACAGGCTGTTCGGGGATGACCCGGCCCTGGTCGCGGGTCCCGCCTTTCTGGATGGCCGGCCCGTCATGGTGATGGGGCAGCAGAAGGGCCGGACCACGAAGGAAAAAATTCACCGGAACTTCGGGATGATGAACCCCGAGGGATACCGCAAGGCGATCCGGCTCATGAAGTTCGCGGCCAAGTACGGCCGCCCGGTTGTCGTGCTCGTCGACACGCCGGGCGCGTATCCGGGGCTCGGGGCCGAGGAGCGGGGCCAGGGAGAGGCCATCGCCCGGAACCTGTTCGAGATGTCCCACCTGCCCGTTCCCATCGTGGTGGCCATCATCGGCGAGGGCGCCTCGGGCGGCGCGCTCGGCATCGGAATGGGGGACCGCATTCTCATGATGGAGAACGCCTGGTACTCGGTGATTTCGCCGGAGGGCTGCGCGGCGATCCTGTGGAAGGACGCGGCCAAGGCCAATCAGGCGGCGGAAATCCTGAAACCCTCGGCGCCGGATCTCCTGGAACTCGGCGTCATCGATGAAATCATTCGGGAGCCCCTGGGCGGGGCGCACCGCGATCCGGACGCGGCCGCGGCTTCGCTGAAAACGGCCGTTCTGAAGAACCTCGACGATCTGTCGCGGGTGAAACCCGATGAGTTGATGCGCCTGCGGCTTGAAAAGTACGGCCGGATGGGGTTCATCCGGCAGGCATGAAAAAGGACCCGAAGCCGGGCGCCGGCCGCCCGCAGGCCGGGGCCCCGGCGGTTTACCGGACGCGCGTACGCTACGCCGAAGTGGACCGCATGGGCGTGGCCTACCACAGCCGGTACATCGAGTGGTTCGAGGCCGCGCGCACGGAAATGCTCCGAAGCATGGGCCTGCCCTACCGGACGCTGGAGGAGAGCGGTTTTCTTCTGCCCGTGCGCGAAGTCTCGTGCCTGTACCTGGCGCCGGCGCGGTACGACGACGTGGTGGAAATCCGGACCGAAATCGGCGAGGTGAGCCGGCTCATCGTCGAACTGCTCTACGAGGCGGCCGAGGCGGACACGGGCCGACTCCTGGCGCGCGGCCGGACCCTGCACTGTTTCACCAACCCCTCGGGAAGACCCGTCCGCGCGGAACCCGGCGTGGTGGCCCTGCTGACAAGACCGCGGAAACAACCGACAGAAAGCGAACCCCATGCTCAAACCCGAACTGCTTGACATTCTCGCCTGCCCGAAGTGCAAGGGCGAGCTGAAATACGATCCCGATAAGGCGGTTCTCGACTGCCCGGCCTGCCGGCTCCGCTACCGTATCGAGGACGACATTCCCATCATGCTGATCGACGAGGCCGAAACCATCTAACCGGCGCGGATGCGTCCGGCTCGCACCGACGCGGGATCGGAACCGAAGGTCCGTCCTTCGTGACGGCCGGTTCGGCGTGGATGCGCGAGGGAACGCAGGCGCCAGCAAAGGAGCGCACATGATGAACATGAACGCGTTTTCCATCGCGATGCGGCAGTTCGACGAAGCCGCGAAAATCCTCAACCTGACCGAGAACCAGGTGGCCATGATCCGGGAGCCCCGGCGCATGACCGAGGTCAACCTGCCCGTCCGGATGGACGACGGTTCGATCCGGATCTTCAAGGGATACCGGTGCCAGCACAGTTCGGTGCGCGGCCCCGCCAAGGGCGGCATCCGCTTCCATCCGGACGTGAACCCCGACGAGATCAAGGCGCTGGCCTTCTGGATGACCTACAAGTGCGCGGTGGTGAACGTGCCCTTCGGCGGCGGCAAGGGCGGGGTCGTGGTCGATCCCGCCAGGCTGAGCGTGAACGAGCTCGAGCGCCTGGCGCGGCGCTATTTCGCCGAAATGGCCGATCTCTTCGGCCCGAACCAGGACGTGCCCGCCCCGGACGTCAACACCAATCCCCAGATCATGGGGTGGATGATGGACACGTATTCCATGCACTACAAGCAGTTCGTCCCGGACGTGATCACCGGGAAGCCCCTGGAACTGTACGGATCGCAGGGCCGGTCGTGCTCCACCTCGCTGGGCGTCGCGATCTGCGTGCGCGAGATGGTGAAGCACGAGCACGTCCGCATGGAACTGAAGGGCGCCCGAATCGCCATTCAGGGATTCGGGAACGTGGGTTCCCATGCCGCGCGGATACTCGAATCCATGGGCGCGAAAATCGTCGCGATTTCCGACGTCGACGGCGCGTACGAAAACCCGGACGGCATACCGATCGGCAAGGCCCTCGAGTGCATCCGGGCCGGATCGTGCAAAACCCTGAAAAACCTCGAACAATTCTGCAAGGTCCGCCGTCTGGACGACCCGATGAAGCTTTTGGAGGCCGACTGCGACATTCTCATCCCCGCGGCGCTGGAGGGGCAGATCACCGAGGAGAACGCCGGCCGCATCAAGGCCCGCATCATCGCCGAGGGGGCAAACGGACCGACCACGCCGGAGGCGGACCAGATTCTCCGCGCCAGGGGCGTGCACATCATTCCGGACATCCTCGCCAACGCGGGAGGCGTCACGGTATCCTACCTCGAATGGGTCCAGAACCGGACCGGCTATTACTGGACCGAGGAACAGGTGAACAAGGACCTCGAACGGATCATGGTGCACGCTTTCAATGACGTCATGGAAACGGCAAAACAGTACAAGGTGGCCCTGCGCACGGCCGCTTTCATTGTGGGTATCACCCGGGTGGTCAAGGCCTCGGAAATGCGGGGGTTGTACGCCTGAGGCCGGACCCCCGGTAATTATCGGTTGACATTGAATATCACGCGTGTTAAATTATCGGAAGGATTTATATTCAGTATCGGAAATATTTTCATTCTGTCGTATGACTCGATCGCGGGCGTGCGGCCGGAAAAATCATAACCCCCACAACGGAGCAATGAATGCCGCTTTCCGCTGTTGAAATCCTGAAAAAACGCGTCACACCCGGGCACTTTGAACGCCTGTCCGCGATCGACAACGCAGAACTGTTCTCCTTCGTGGCCGATGCCGTGGAGCTCATGGATCCGGAATCGGTTTATGTGGTCACGGATTCACCGGAGGATCTGAAAACCATCCGGGAACGGGCGCTGGCAGACGGCGAGGAGTTCGCGCTTCCGGTTCCAGGGCACACCTATCATTTCGACAGCATGCTCGACCAGGCGCGGGACAAGGAGAACACGCGGATACTGATCCCCGAGGGGGAGGATCTGGGCCCGCATTTCAACACCCTGGAGCGTCTCAAGGGAACGGCGGAGGTCCGCGGGATACTGAAAGGCTCGATGAAGGGCCGGGTGATGTGGGTCCGTTTCTTCTGCCTGGGCCCGGTCCGGTCCGCGTTCACGGTTCTGGCCTGCCAGGTGACCGATTCGACCTATGTCTGCCACAACCTCGACCTGCTCTACCGGCAGGGGTACGAGGAATTCAGGCGGCAGGGTTCGAAAGCCCGGTTCTTCAAGGTGCTTCACAGCCAGGGCGAGCTGGAGAACGGCGTCAGCAAGAACATTCCGATGAGGCGCGTCTACGTGGACACCGTGGGCCGGACCGTGTACAGCGCGAACACCCAGTACGGCGGGAACTCGCTGGGCCTGAAAAAGCTGTCGATGCGCCTGGCCATTCACCTCGCTTCGTCCGAGGGCTGGCTGTGCGAGCACATGTTCGTGATGGGCGTGCACGGCCCCGCCGGACGAAAAACCTACTTCACCGGCGCCTTTCCATCCCTGTGCGGCAAGACGTCGACCTCCATGATGAAGGGAGAGTCCATCGTCGGCGACGACATCGCCTACCTTCGGAACATCGGCGGCGAACTCCGCGCGGTCAACGTCGAGAAGGGCATGTTCGGCATCATCATGGGCGTGAATTCGAAGGACGACCCCATTCTGTGGAAAACCCTGCACGGTCCGAACGAGATCATCTTCTCGAATGTCCTGGTGACCCCCGAGGGGACCGTGTACTGGATCGGCAAGGACGGCCCCGTGCCGCCGAAGGGCGTCAACCATTCCGGGGAATGGACCCCCGGCAAGAAGGACGCCAAGGGCCGGGAAATAGACCCCTCCCACAAGAACGGCCGGTTCACCCTGAGCCTGAGCGGCCTGGAAAACGTCGATCCCAATCTCGACAATCCCGAGGGCGTCGCGGTGGGGGGCGTCATCTACGGGGCCCGCGACTCTTCGGCCTGGGTGCCGGTGCGGCAGGCGTTCGACTGGGTTCACGGCATCGTCACCATCGCGGCCTCGCTCGAGTCGGAGACCACGGCGGCCACGCTCTCGAAGGAAGGGGTGGTGAATTTCGATCCCATGTCGAACCTGGATTTCGTGTCCATTCCGCTCGGGCGCTACATCCGGAACAACCTGGCCATGGGGCGGACCCTGCGCCAGGCCCCGCCGATCTTCGGCGTGAATTATTTTCTGCGCGGGGAGGACGGAAGCTGGCTGAACGAGAAGACCGACAAGGCCGTGTGGCTGAAATGGATGGAACGGCGGGCGCACGGGGAAGCCGGCGCCATACGGACACCGGTGGGATTCATACCGGAATACGGGGACCTGGAGGCGCTGTTCCGGACGCTCCAGGACAAGGCCTATTCCCGCGACGCCTACACGCGGCAGTTCACGATCCGCGTCGACCAGTTTCTCGCGAAGATGGAGCGCATCGAAAGAATCTACCGGACCGAGGTCCGGGACGCGCCTCCGGAGCTGTTCGACGCGATCCGCGATGAAATCCGGCGTCTCGAGGAGGCGAAAGCGAAATTCGGGCCCAGGATCGCGCCGGACCGATTCTAGGAGACCGCAATCGGCCGGTTCGAACGGACGCGGCGGCCGCCGCCGCTCATCTTGAAGGGAGGTTGTCTTGGCCACTATCATGATCGCGGATGACGTAGACATGGTCCGCCGGTTCATCCGGCGCATCGTGGAGGATCTCGGCCACACGCCCGTCGAGGCTGAAAACGGGGAAGTGGCGTGGCAGAAGTTCCAGCGGCAGCCGATCGATCTGTTCGTGGTGGACGTCAAGATGCCGGAAATGGACGGCGTCACGTTTCTTCACAAGGTCAAGGAAAAGGACCCGCACGCCGTCATCATCATGGTGACGGGTTTCCCCTCGGCCGATGCTATCACGGAGACGATCGAGGAGGAGGCTTACACCTACGTCACGAAGCCCCTGAAGGTCGATCAGATGCGGGACCTGATCGAACGGGGGCTGGAATTCCGCAAGGCTCAGCTGAAGGCGGGAGGGAATTGAACGGCGCGGCCGCAACCGGCCGCACCGGGTGTTAAATTTTCGTCACATTTCTCAAAGGGCTTGCATTTCCAGCGGTTTTTCCTGAACTTGGAATTCCTGTGCCTGATTCCGAGAATCGGCCGCTTCGCACCAACGGGCAGCATCAAAGAGGAACCCACGGAACCATGGAATTGCCATCCCCAGGGGAAACCGCGCCGGCGGGAGACGGCGCGCGCTCCCGAGTTCTAGCGCAGCAGAATCATCCGATGGGAGCGCGCGACGGCCGGATCCCCTCCGCCGATCCTTCGCTCGATCTCGAACTGTTCCACTATCATCCGCTTGAAACCATCATTGTCGACCGGCAGGGCCGCGTCACGGACTTCAACCTCGCCAAGAAGGCGTCCGAGGGCCGGCTTCCGGGCCGGGGCGACCTCATGTACGTCGACTACGCCGCGCACCACGAAATCGACATGCATGCCGAGCTCATGGCCTGCATGGACCGGAACGCCTCCAAGACTTTTCCCGCGCTCAAATACAAATCGAAGTACATCCGGGTGACCATCTCGCCTTTTCCCAAGGGCGCCATCATCGTCTCGCAGAACGTCACCGAACAGACCGTGGCCGAAGAGGCGCTTCGAAGGAGCGAACAGGCGCTCCGCGAATCGGAGCGCGAGAAGAACCTGATTCTCGGGAGCGTGCTGGAGAGCGTCACCTATCAGGGCCTCGACCGCCGTATCATCTGGGCGAACCCGCTGACCGAGCAGACCTTCGGCGCCGCGCCGGGCCGGCTCGTGGGCCGGCGTTGTCACGAGCTCTGGAGCGGATCCGACCGGCCCTGCCCGGACTGCCCGATTCCCGACATCCTGGAGACGGGTTTTCCCCAGAGGACGGAGCACACGACCCCGGACGGCAGAATCTGGGCCGGCCGCGCGTACCCGGTGCGGGGCGACGACGGCGATATCATCGGCGCGGTCGAAGTGAGGCTCGACGTCACGGAGCAGAAGCGGGCCGAGGCCGAGAAGACCAAGATTCAAAACCAGCTCTTCCAGTCGCAGAAGATGGAGGCCATCGGCACGCTGGCCGGCGGGGTGGCGCACGATTTCAACAACCTGCTGACGGCCATTCAGGGGTGCATGGATCTCGCCCTGATGAAGATACCCGAGGACCACGAGGCGCTTCGGGACCTGCAGGAGGTTCAGGCCGCGTCCCAGCGGGCCGCGGAGCTGACGCGCCAGCTCCTGCTCTTCAGCCGGAGGCACCTCACCCACATGGCGCCCCTGCAGCTCAACCGGGCCGTGGAAGATCTCCTGAAGATGCTCCACCGGCTCATCGGCGAGGACATTGAAATCGTCACGCACACGAACCCGGACCTGTGGAACGTGCAGGCCGACCGTGGCACCCTGGATCAGGTCATCGTCAACCTGTCCGTGAACGGACGCGACGCGATGCCCAGGGGCGGCAAGCTCGCGATCCGCACGGAGAACGTCGAACTGGACGATTTTTACTGCCGCATGGTCCCCGAGGCCCGGCCGGGCCGGTTCGTCCGGCTCTCGATTTCGGACACCGGCTCCGGCATGAGCCGTGAAGTCCGGGAGCGCATTTTCGAGCCGTTTTTCAGCACCAAGGCCCCGGGCAAGGGAACCGGCCTGGGGCTGTCCGTGGTCTACGGCATCGTGAAGATGCACAACGGCTGGATCAGCGTCTACTCGGAACCGGGCCAGGGATCCGAGTTCAAGATCTACCTGCCCGCGGTGGCGGCCGAGGTCGAAGAACCGGTCGCGCCCGTTGTCGCGGCCGGCGATTTCAGGGGCCGGGGGGAGCGCATCCTGGTCGTCGAAGACGAGCGGATGGTGCGCGAATTCAGCATGCGCGCGCTTGAAAAATACGGATACCGGGTGACCGCTGTGTCGACCCTCGAGGAGGGCCTCGCGGCCTTCCGCGACGCCAGCGCCGGATTCGACATGGTGTTCACCGACGTCGTTCTCCCGGACGGCAGCGGCATCACCCTCATCGAGAACGTTCTGGGAAAGCGGCCCTCGATGAAGGTCGTCCTGACCAGCGGCTACACGGACACGAAATCGCAGTGGAAGGTCATCCGCCGGAAGGGGTTCCGCTTCCTGCAGAAGCCCTTCACGCTCGTGGACCTGCTGCAGACCGTGCGCACGGAGATGGACAAGGCCTGAGCCGTCCATCGCGATCCATGGGATTTCATGCCCCGGTCCGGGCGGTCCGGGGTTTTTCATTGACGGCCGAGGGTTGACGATTTTCGATGGGACGGATGAACATCCGTCCGCCGGCCGTTTTCCATCGTAAGTGAATTTGCCACGCCCGGACCGCCAAGCGGCCGAAGGCGCCCGGGTGAAGTCGCGCGGTCTGTTTTTATTATTGACAATCCCCGGTTTTTCCGCTAATTTCAGTCAATCTCCGTTTTCCGAAGGATCGCTTCAGATGGATTTACTCAGACAGGCGCTCGGCCTTGTCCGCGCGCCGTTTCTCGTGCTCGCTCCGGTCTGCGCGGCTGTCGGCGCGGCCACGGCCTGGCATCAGACAGGCGAATGGCGGACGGTTCCTTTTCTGCTCGTGGTTCTGGGAGCGACCGCGGCCCACGCCTGCGTCAATGTGTTCAACGAATACTTCGACTTCCGCAGCGGCCTGGACGCCCGGACCCGCCGCACCCCGTTCAGCGGCGGAAGCGGCACGCTCCAGGCGGATCCGGCGAAGACGGGGGCCGCGCTGGCGATCGGGATACTGTCCCTCCTGATCACCGCGGCCGTCGGCCTTTTCTTCGTCCTGACGCGGGGATGGCTTCTCCTCCCGATCGGGCTTTTCGGGCTCTTCATCGCGGTCACGTACACGGTCTGGTGGGTGAAGCATCCGGTCCTCTGCCTGGCCGCGCCGGGACTGGGGTTCGGTGTGCTGATGGTGACGGGCAGTCATTACGCCCTGACCGGCACGGTCACGGCCGCGGCTGTGATCGCGTCTTTGGTTCCGACCTTTCTGGTGAGCAACCTCCTTCTCCTGAACCAGTTTCCGGACGTGGAGGCGGACCGGACCGTGGGCCGGAGGCATTTCCCCGTCCTGATCGGCCGGAAGAAAAGCGCGGTGATTTACGGCGTCTTCCTGCTCATGCCTCACCTGATCGTCCCGGCCGCGGTCCTGCTCGGCGCGCTGCCCTGGCCCTCGCTCCTGATGCTGTTGACTGTCCCGTTGTCCGTAAAGGCCTTTCGCCTGGCGCGCAGGAACGCGGAGCGTCCGGAGGCGCTCATCCCCGCGCTCGGGCTGAACGTCGTGATCATCCTGCTGACGCCTGCCCTGCTGGCGCTGGGGCTGTTCATTGCGGGGTGATTCTCCGGCCCCCTCGTGCCGTCCGGCTGGAACTCCCCTGGAGGAATTCGTGAACGTGACCCCGATTCCAAACCGTGAAATATGATGAAATCCGGATCCGGAAACACCGCGCAAACGGAAGACCTTCTGGGCGCCCCGGAAAGGGACGCGGAGAGCAGACGCCGTTCGGACGCGGCGCTCGTCGTCAATCTGGGATTGTCCGCCAACGCCGTGCTCGCCGTTTCCAAGCTGGCGGCGGGAATTTTCGGCCACAGCCAGGCCCTGCTGGCGGACGGAGTCAATTCCCTCTCGGACGTTGTGTATTTCATCGTGGTGCGGATTTTCACGTCGCTTTCCGCGAAACCCGCGGACCCGGAACATCCCTACGGGCACCACCAGTTCGAGAGCATTTCGGCGGTCGTGGTCGGCGCTTTCGTGATCACCACGGGGATGACGATTTTCTGGGACTCCGCGAACGCGGCGTTCGACATGTGGACCGGGAACGCTCCACAGGAGCCCATCCGACGGTTCACTCTGTGGGTGGCTTTTTTCACCATCGCCCTCAAGATCCTTCTGATGCTTCAGGCTTCGAAGGTCAGCCGGAGAACGGGGAATATCACCATTTCCGCGCTGGCCCGGGACCACCGGAACGACATCTTCGCGTCCGCAGGCGCGGCCATCGGCATCGGATTCGGAATACTCGGGGTGAATTGGATGGATCCCGTGGCGGGGGCCGTCGTGGCCGTTCTGGTGACGAAGACCGGAGTCGACATCCTCCGCGAGTCCTCGGAAGAGCTCATGGATTCGGTCCCGAGCCGGGAGATCGACGCGTCGATACGGAAAAAACTCTCCGGATTCCGGACGATCCGGCGCATCGAGTCCATTCACGCGCACCGGTTCGGCCCCTATTTCGTCGTCAACATCACCGTCGCCATCGACGGCCGGCTCAGTGTGGCCGAGGGCGACCGAATCGCCGACGCGGTGGAAGCGCATCTGGTCCGCGAGATTCACATGCTCCGGAAGGTGTACGTGCATTACCATCCGCTGCGGCGGGAAGAACGGCGCAATAAAACAGTTCGAAGACGGCGGCCTCCCTGAGACGGCGGCCGTCCCGCGGCTTTCTTCCGTAAAACGAAGAAGGGAGGGCGTTCATGAAAGCGACAACCGCGTTCCGGTTCGCCGTGGCCCTGTCCCTGGCGTCATCCGGCGTCCATTCCGGTGCGGCCGCAGGCTCCGGCCGCGGCCGGGTCACGCTGTCCGGCGGGACGATTGTCACCGACCGGGGCACGCTGTTGCGCGGCGCCCGCGTGTCCACAGACGCGACCGAGCGCCTGCCGCGCAGATCGGACGTCACCTATGTCAAGCAATGCGGTCTCAACAGCATCCATTTATACGCCGAAAGCTTCGTCCGGCACAGCCCCGGTCAGCTGCACGCGCTGGTGGACTCCCTCGTCGCCTGGACACGGCGGGATTCCCTGTATCTCGTGCTGACCATCGGCTGCCTGGACCGGAACGGCTTCCACGACTACGACTTCACCATGAATTTCTGGCGGTATTACGCCCCCCGGTACGCGGACGAAACCCACGTGGTCTACGAAATCCACAACGAACCCCACGCCTGGGAGCCGCCCTATCCGGACTCCACGCTGGCCATGGAACGGGACGCGTACGCCGTGATCCGCTCGCACGCGCCGGAGACCCATGTGCTGTTCTTCTCGTACGCATGCCCCAGCAACTCCGCGGGAATGCTGCGGGATATCGGGAAGCTCGGAACCGGGATCGACTGGAGCAACGCCTCGGTGGGCACCCACGGATACAACGTCTCGTATTCCACCCTGGAAAGCGTCATGAACGACGTGCGAAGCGCAGGGTACGGGATCACGAACACGGAGCCGTGCTACGTGCAGATCACGGATCCGGCGACCGTGGCGCAGTTCCGCACGCAGGTCCGGGTGTTCGAATGGAACGGTATCTCCTATCTCAATTTCCATTCCATCGAGGAACTGCGCCAGCCGGCCCGTTTCAAGAGCCTCATTGCGACGGCGGGCCTGTCCTGGACGCCCGACTTCGGAACCTGGCCGCCGCCCGTGCGCTGGAATCCCTACGCGGACATGGAGGCGGAGTATTTTTCGGATCAGGGCGGGCCGAGCGGGGTCGTGGACCTGGAGACGCGCGTCGGATTCGTCAGCAACGGCGACTGGATCCGGTTTCGATCGGTCGATTTCGGGTCCGGCGCCTCGCGCTTCGGGATCCGGGCCGCGAGCGGCGGGATCGGCGGTTCGGTCGAGATCCGGTTGGATTCGACGGACGGATTTCTCGCGGGCCGGGTTTCGATCGCGCCCACGGGCGGGTGGGACGTGTGGACCGAAAAGTCCTGCGGCGTGACCGGCGCGTCCGGCAGCCGCGACCTGGTGCTGAAATTCACGGGCGGGGAATACGACCTGTTCGACGTCGACCGGTTCCGGTTCACGCCGGCCGGCACAGGCGTGCGGCCTGAGGACCGGGAATCCCCTTCCCCCGAGGACTGCGGACTGTGCCGGAACTATCCGAACCCCTTCAACGCCTCAACCGTGATCGGTTTCCGCGTGGCCCGGCCGGGGCCCGCGGTTCTGGACGTGCTGGATACAAATGGACGCCTCATGGAGACGCTGTTCGCGGGGCACGCGGACGCGGGACCGCACACGGCCGTGTGGACCGCGGACGGAATGGCCAGCGGGGTCTATGTCTGCAGGCTGAGGGCCGGTGATTTCACGGACGCGGTGAAAATCATCCTTCAAAGATGAGATGGAGCCGATGATCCGCGGAGCCTCGCCGTCATGCCGCCCGGAACGGGCGGAATCACAACAGGATCCGGAATGAAGAAACCGGATGCAATGACCCTCATCGCCCCCTGCGGCATGAATCTGATTGCTCGCTTACTCCGCCGCTTGTCTTCAACAATTCAAAAATATCATGGCTTGATCCCGCGCGGCGGGCGGCGGGGGAAGCGAGCGGATATAATTAATTTTTTCAATGCAGATAGGGCGTGTCCCGCGTCTTGTCTTCAATAACACACAAATACTCACTGCTTGATCCCGCGAAGCGGGCCGCGGGACACTCTCTGCCCGCGGGATTTGCTCCGGGTATCTCAGGAAAAAGAACCGATGCGGGGGATGCAGGTCCGACGCGGTTCTGGATGCATGTTCGAGCGAGCGATGCCGGATCAGGAATTTCGAATCCGTCCGAAGCGCGGGAATCCGGCGTTGCTTCGACTGTCGTGGCGGGCCCTGCCGCAGGTTGAAGGACTTGGACAGGCGCTGCCGGACGAAATACGGGATGAGCATGCTCGAGACTCTGGCGGACATCCGGGCGGGCGGAATTCGAAAATTCACGGAGAACGGGAAGAAACGGTCGGCCTGCAGGGATCGCGGGGGCACGAACCATGCGCACCGGGCATGCAGTTCCCTCTGCGGGAGGAAACATGGACCACGGGATCGAAAGACTTAGACGGCGAGCCTGGCCGGCACCCACCCTTCTGTTCCTGCTCTGCGCGTCGCTGTCCGCACAAACCGGGTCCGGCCGCCGCCGATGGGTCTTCCCGATCGAAGGAACCGTGGTTCAGTCCCCGGCAATCGGTTCGGACGGCACCGTCTACATCGGCACGGGAATATTCTCCGACAGTCTCTCCGCCGATGTCCTGTATGCGATACGGCTCGACGGCACCCTCAAGTGGAAACGCCATCTGGGACGCGCCGTCCATTCGAGTGTCTCGCTGGACTCGGAAGACAACCTGTATTTCATCGCCGGAAACCCCGGGACCGGCGACCGCATGGACGCGGTGGTGATTTCGTTCGATTCCTCCGGGACTACCAGATGGACATCCGAACCCGTCGGATGGATGTTTCCCCTTCCCTTCTCCGGATTCACGCCCGCGGTCGCTTCCGACGGGACCGTCTATGTCTGCGGCCGGTACAGTCTTTTTGCCCTCCGCGGCGACGGCACGGTGAAATGGCGGTATGATTTCCCGCTGAGGGAACACATCTTCGGATCCGGCTCCGTCGACATCGTGGGAAGCCATTACAGCGCTCCGACCGTCGGTCCGGACGGCACCGTCTATGTGAATACGCTGCGCGGCGGATTCGGAAAGCAGATCGTTGAAGGGGGGGTCTACGCCATCCGTCCGGATGGGGCGCTGAAGTGGCGCACCCGCGATGCCGGCGGGACCGCCGCCCCGATCATCGGCGGGGACGGCACGATTTACGCGGCGATCGGCGGATACGGGACGGCCGACAGTTCGAGGATACTGGCCATCCGTATAGACGGGACGATCCGGTGGACCGTCGAGACGGGACTGTGGATACAGGCCTCTCCCTCCATCGGCCCGGACGGGACTCTGTACGCGGGCACCAGCCACCATCCGCTGGATGTGCCGGCCTGGTTCTACGCCATATCGCCCGATGGCCGCGTCCGCTGGAAGTACGATACCTGGGACGATGTCAAGGACATGCCGCCCGCCCGGTTGAATCCTCCGGACATCTACAATTCCCCGGCCGTCGATTCGAAAGGACGGGTGTATTTCGGGAATGAAATCGGGTTGCTGTACGCCATGTCTCCGGAAGGAGAAGTGGAATGGATGGAAGACATCTGGTCCCTCCATGACCAGGGGCCGGCCCTGGCGCCGGACGGGACACTGATCGTCGCGACGCACAGCGTCCTTGGGTTGATCGCGCTGAACACCGGCAGCAGCGGACTTGCGGATTCGTCCTGGCCGAAATTCAGGCGGAACAACGCCAATACGGGTAACGCCGGTCGGTTCGAGCCACCGGGCTCGGTCGAACCCGAATCCGGAACCGATGCCTTCGGGCTCTGCTCCGGTTTTCCAAATCCATTCAATCCGGAGACGACCATCGAGTACCGCCTGCCGGAGTCCGGAACCGTGAATCTCGGCATCTTAAGCGTCACCGGACGGTGCGTGGCCGTGCTGGTGAACGGACGAAGCGAGAAAGGCAGCCGGCAGGTGCGATGGAACGGAACCGATGATGGCGGGGTTCGGGTCCCCAGCGGTGTCTACCTCTGCCGGATACGCGCGGAAATCGGTGGAAATGTGTACAGGAAGGAGCGGAAGCTTTGCCTCGTCCGGTGACGGGGACGATCCGTCCGCATGCAAAAGAACGGCAACTTTCAGGAGGAAAGTTGCCGTTCTTTTACCGGACCCGGGTCTTGAAATCCTGAACCGTTTACTGCCCCCGCACCGTATTCCCGACGGAGGATTTCGGGCCTTCAATCGTCCGCAAGTTAAAAAAAATGATCCCGCGCGGCGGGGGATGACCCCCGCCCGGCTGATTTCCCTGAACCTTATTACCGCTCCGGATACGCCTTCGCGAGCAGGTCGGCCGCCTCGGGCAGGTAATTGAGGGCCTCGAGCAGCTGACGGTCGCGGAAGGTCTGCACCTTGAACCCCGCGTCGTCCCCCCAGAGTTTCTCCGCGAGCGTCTTCTTCAGAAAGTAGGCGACGTCCTCCCTGCACCTTTCGTATTCCTCGGCCGGTACGGACGCGCCCGAGGCCCTGAGGTATCCGCGGAACGACGTGACCTCCGCGGGGGCGAACTGGAAGTTGCGGAGAAAATCGTACAGATCCATCTCGCGGAGCGCCGGCCGGAGGTTCGCGTACTGCTCGACATAGGTGAAGAACGGGCGCTGGGGCGCGGCCAGCCACTCGCGCAGGGCGCGCCGCACGGTGTCCGGCTCGGACCGGAACTGGGCGTCCGGCGTGATGCCGCCGCCCCCGAACACGCGGCGTTTCAGGATCAGCGTCTGATAGGCCGGCCGGTCGGTGCGGTTCCTCTCCTGGCGGCGCCAGGTCTCGTCGAATATCTCATCGTAGTACTTTTCGTCCGAGACGCCGTCGTACGGCCGCTGGATCACCCGGCCCGACGGCGTGTGGTACCGGGCGGTGGTGAGCAGGAGGGCAGAGCCGTCGACGAACCGGTAGGGAGTCTGCACGAGGCCCTTGCCGAAACTCGTCTCCCCGACGATGAGCGCCCGGTCCCAGTCCTGGAGCGCGCCGGCCACGATTTCAGACGCGGAGGCCGAGGTGCGGTCGATCAGCACGATCATCGGGAGCAGGGGGTGGTCGTTCCGCTGGGTGGAGTAGTATTCGCGGAAGGACTCCCGCGTCCGCCCCTCGGTGTAGGTGATCTTGCGGCCGCCGGGCAGGAATTTGTCCGCCACGCGCACCGCCGCGTCGAGATACCCGCCGCCGTTCTGCCGCAGGTCCAGCACGAGCTGGCGCATGCCCATCAGCTCGAGTTTCTGCAGGGCTTTTTCCATCTCCTGCTCCGTCGTGGACGCGAAGCGGCCGATGCCGATGTACCCGACCTGGGGCTTGATGATGAAGGCGTTGGCCACCGATTCCAGGTGCACTTCCTCCCGCACGATCGAGTACATCCGCGGCCGCGCCCAGCCGTTCCGCTCGACCCAGATTTCCACCTGGGTGCCGCGGGGGCCCATCAGCTTGAGCGGCACGTCGTCGCGGCGGATGCCGATGACCGATTCGCCCCCGATGGTGACGATGCGGTCGCCCACGGCGAGTCCGACCTTTTCGGCCGGGCCGCCCCGGATGACGGACACCACCGTGATGCGGCCGTCGATCACGTCGAAATAGATCCCGATTCCGGAATATCCCTCGAAATCCTGGTTCCAGCGGTCGTACTGTTCCTTGGTGTAATAGGAGGTGTGCGGGTCCAGGTCGGACACCAGCCCGCGGATGGCGCTGTCCACGAGGGTTTCGGGGTCCTTTTCGTCGATGTAGTCGGAGCGGACCTTCTCGAGCAGATCCCCGAACACCTTGAGTTTCGTGTACAGCGACCGTCCGGCATCGAGCGCCGCAGCGGCCGCGCCGGCGGACAGCAGGAGAGCGGCTGTCAGTGCGACTGTTTGGAGGGCCCTGGTATTCGAGATCCGATTTTTCATCATCCGGTTCCGTTTCATTGACCGTGGTCTTGGTGAGGATCGTGACGATCGGGCTGCTTCAACGAATATAACGATTCACCCTCCGAATGTCAAGAAATCCGGTCTCCGCCAAACCCCTTTGAAATGCCGGCGATTCTTGTTAAATTGGCCGGAATCCAACAGGGAAACGGACGGACGAATGGGTGTGTTTCAATACCGGAACGGAACGCTCCACTGCGAGTCGGCGCCGCTGGGCCGCATCGCCCGTGCCGTCGGCACGCCGTTTTACGTGTACAGCAAAAAGCGGCTGATCGCCAACTGGAACGCGGCGGAAAAGCCCCTCGGAAAAAAGCCGCACCTCATCTGCTACGCGGTCAAGGCCAACGCCAATCCGCACATCATCCGGATTCTCGCGGAGCGCGGCGCGGGCGCGGACATCGTTTCCGGCGGGGAGCTCCGGCTGGCCCTGATGGCGGGCGTTCCGGCTGAACGCATCCTGTTCTCGGGCGTGGGGAAGACCGACGCCGAGATCCGCGCGGCCGTGGCCGCGGGTGTGTACAGCCTGACCGTGGAATCATTCGAGGAGCTGTCGGCCGTGTCCCGCATCGCGTCGGCGATGCGGAAAAAGGCGCGCGTCTCCATCCGGGTGAACCCCCGGGTGAATCCCCGGACCCATCCCTATATCGCCACGGGACTCCGGGAGAGCAAATTCGGCATCGCGGCCGACCGGGCGGTGGAGGCGTTCCGGCTGGCGGCGTCGCTGCGGGGAATCACGGTCGCGGGAGTGCATTGCCACATCGGTTCGCAGATCCTGGAAACGGCGCCCTTCACGGAGGCCGCGGAGTTTCTGGCCCGCCTCGTCCGCGAATTGCGGTCGCTCCGGATCCGGCTCGAATTCGCCGATCTCGGGGGGGGATGGGGCATCGACTACCAGCGCATCGTCGAGACCGGCGCGGATCCGAACCCCGAGAGACCGCTGCCGACCGGCCCCGGCCGGCTCTTCAAGGCGGTGCTGCCGATTCTATCCGACGCCGGAATCCGTCTGCTCTTCGAACCGGGCCGTTTCCTGGTCGCGGACGCGGGCGCTCTGGTCGCGTCCGTGACGTTCACCAAGGAGAACGGGGGCCGCTCGTTCGTCATTCTCGACGCGGGGATGAATGACCTGATCCGGCCGAGCCTGTACGACGCCTATCACCAGATCGTGCCGGTCCGTCTGAGAAGCGGGAGGCCCGCGGGGCGGCCGGATATCGTGGGTCCCATCTGCGAGTCGGGTGATTTTTTCGCGCATGACCGGCCGCTCGCGGCCGTGAAAAGAGGCGAACTCCTGGCGATCACAGGGGCGGGCGCCTACGGGTATTCGCTTTCATCCAATTATAACGGAAGGCCCAGGGCCGCCGAAGTTCTGGTCAGCGGCAGCCGGTTCAAATTGATACGACGGGGGGAAGAAGTGGATGTATTGTGGAATGGGACAGGTTTTGAAGAGAAAGGGCTTGCAAATTAAAATGAAATTTTGTATTTTCAACATGAAAGATGCGATCCAAGTTGAACGAAACCCCGGAATGATTTCATTGTGAAAAATATTCGTATCCCTTATTTTAAAACAGCAAGAATCGCCATCCTGTTCTCTTTCTTTTTTGGATGTCTCCAGCCTGTTTTTCCGAAATCGAATGAAAGGGAAGTTCCTGCCTGTTTTTTAAACCCGGAATCCGGATTCCGAGGGAACCGGCTCGCAATCGCAATCCCGGAGGGAGAAGGTCACTGCCTGTCCGGTTCATTGATCTTGATGGATCTTCAAACTCCGCGTTTCGGCCGGAGTTTTCGATCTCAAACCGGTCGGCACCAGGGGTGCCGATTCTCTGATCCGCGGCCTCTGGCCGTCGATTCGAGCCACCCGCTTTGCGGGTGATCGTTTTTTCGATAACACATCAGGAGGCCGGTGCTTCATGAAACCGATGAATTTTGTGATACTGTTCCTGCTGGCCGGCGCGGCCGGCCTGTCCGGCCAGACCGGCGGACTGTACGTTCGGGAGAATTCGGAAAGCCTGCGGAACGGACCGAACGGCGACCGCATCGGGGAGATCACATCCGGAACCCGGGTGGAAGCGCTCGAGAAGCGTCCGGACTGGGTGAAAGTGCAGATCACCGGCTGGATTCCCGAAAAATCCCTGACCGCAGATCCGACCCAGGTCGCGGGCTTTACCATCCACCTGAGCCACATCGTCGTGGCCACGGAGGAGGAGGCCGGCCGCGTGATCCGCGACCTGAAGGCGGGCACTCCCTTCGGGGAAATCGCGGCGAGCCGGTCGATCGACGCGGCCAGCGCGGCCCGGGGCGGCGACATGGGCGATTTCAAGCGCGGCGACCTCATGCCGGCGATCGAGGAAGTCGCCTTCGGCCTGAACGTGGGGCAGGTCGGCGGTCCGATACGGACAGCTTTCGGCTTTCACGTCATCCAGAGAACCCGGTAACCAGAGGCCGCCTGACCGGCGGAGCGGAACAGCCATGGACAACAGGACATTGATCGCCCGGATACGGGGGCTTCTCCTCGATCCGGACACCGCCTGGCAGGCGGTGAAGTCGGAATCGGACGCGATTCCGGATCTGCTGCGGGAGGTCGTGTTCAAGCTCGCGGCCGTTCCGGCCGCCGCCCATTTCCTGGGCTGGTGGGTGATCGCCGGATTCTGGGGTTCCATGGCCCGGGCCGCCCTGTTTTACGCCCTGTCGATCGCGCTGGTCTGGGCCGTGTCGCGGATCATCGGTCTGCTGGCCGCTCCGTTCGGCGCGGAGGAGGACGAGTCCGGCTGTTTCAAGGTCGCCGCCTACTCGCTGACGCCCTGGTTCCTGGCCGGGGCCCTGTACCTGGTCCCGCCCCTCATGATACTCGTCCCGATCGCCGGGATGGCCGGATTCTTCCTGCTGACGCGCGGCCTGCCGGCCGTTCTCGGCGTTCCGGCCGAGCGCGCGATGTCGATCGCCATCCTGGTCTCGATCGCCATGTTCCTGCTCTTCATTCTCATCGGGCGTCTGACCGGCGGCGTGGTCTGGCCGCAACGGGCCTGAACGGGCGCCATGCCGATGCGAAAGGACACCACCCGGCCCGCAGGGCCCCAGGCCGATCCGACCATTGAAAGCTGGCGTTTTTTCGCCTCTCTCCACGAGAGCCTGCGCACGCCGGACGTGCTCAAGGCCGCGGGCGAGTGGATGCGCCGGCGTTTCGGATTCGGGGGCGTGGACATTCACCTGAACCATCCCGAGTCCGGAACCCTGCGCCTGGCCGGCCGGTTCGGTCTGTCCCAGGACTTCATCCGGGAGTCCGACCTGACGCCCGAGCACGGCCCCGAAGGCCGCATCGCCCGCGACGGATCCCCCCTGGTCCTCGCCCGTTATCCCGAGCATCCCGGATCCGAAGCCGAACCGGCCGGTCCCGACCAGCCCGCCGCCTATGCCGGCGTTCCGATCACGGACCGCGGCCGTACGGTCGGCGTGCTGTCGTGCCACATGGACCGCGTCCGGCCGTTCGGAGAGCCGGAGCGCGTCCTGCTCGGGGAAGTCGGCCGCCAGCTGGGGCTCGCCCTGCGGAACGCCGCGGAGCACGAGCAGGCCGAACAGAAAGCGCACCGGTACATCGCGATGAGCCGCGTCATCACGGCCACCCGGCACCTCGGCACGCTCGACAGCACCCTGCAGGATATCGCCAAGGTGCTCGTGCAGGCACTGGGTTTCGACCAGGCCTGGATCGGACTGATGGACGTCAAGGCCGCGACCATACGGGGAAGGGCCGGATTCGGCGCGGGCATGACGCCCCGGTGCGTCGACGTGGCGTTCACGCTCGAACTGCCCATGGCCAACCCGGCGCTCGAAGCCTCGCTGGCGCAGAAACCCGTGATCTGCGCCGATCCGGACGGGGGCGGCGACGCGTCCACCGACGCGGCCTTCCGGCAGTGGATGAAGCGGACCCGGAGCTCGAACTGGGCCTTCGCGCCCATTCTCAGCGGCGGCGACACCCTCGGCGTCATCGGCGTCTTCTATCTCGGCGACGGCGTCTTCGCGGAAGAGGACGTGAGGACCCTGGTCATGGTGGCCGAGCAGGCCGCCAACGCCGTCGAGAACGCCCAGCTCTACGAGCAGATCAAGACCTCGGAGGAGCGTTACAGGAATCTGTTCGAGGCGGGCGGCATCAGTTTCGCGATTCTCGACGACCAGAACAAATTCAAGCAGGTGAACCGGGCCTTCGAGACCCTCAGCGGATACGACCGCGAGGAGATCGTCGGCCAGATGTCCATCTTCCAGTTCTTCAGCGGCAAATCGCAGCTTCCCCTGCTCTACGCGGGCAACGCCGGGGCCTGGGACCAGAACCGGGAATTTCTCTTCGAGGACCGGAACGGGCGCCAGCACCATGTCCACCTGACCACCGATCCCATCCCCGGAACCACGGACCTGCTGGTCTCGCTGATCGACATGACGCGCGAACGCGAACTCGAGCGGCGCCTGTTCAAGAGCGAGGAACTGGCCGCCATCGGCGAGCTCTCGGCCGGCATCGCGCACGAGATCCGGAATCCGCTGGTGGCCATCACCACCTCCGCCTCCCTCCTCAAGGACGAAACCGGGCTGTCGCACGAAGGCCGCCAGATTCTCGACGTCGTCAAGGAGGAGACGGACCACCTGGCCGCGATCGTCGACGACTTTCTGAAATTCGCCCGGCCGAAGAAGCCGGCCATCCAGAAAGAAGACCTCAACCGGCTCGTCCGCGACATCGTGAAGCGGAACCGGGAGCCGTCCCGTCCCGGCATCGACTGGGTCGAGGAATACGACCCCGCCGTGACGGAGGTGCCCGTCGACCGGCACCAGCTGCAGCAGGTGCTGACCAACCTCATCCAGAACGGGATGGACGCCATGCCGTCGGGCGGCACTCTCGCGGTCCGCACGACCCTCTGCGGCGCGGAAGCGGGCGCCGACGCGTGCGCCTGCGTTTCCGTCTCAGACACGGGCACGGGGGTTCCGGAACCGGAGCGGGAAAAGATTTTTCAGCCCTTCTATTCGACCAAGGAGAAGGGCACGGGCATGGGGCTCGCCATCTGCCGGCGGATCATCCAGGAGCACGACGGCGAGATCATCCTGAGAAGCGAAGTCGACCGGGGTTCGGCCTTCATCGTGCGGCTCCGGCTCACACCCAAGACAGTCTAGCGGGAGGAAAGGGACCGGTCATGGCGGACATTCTGCTGATCGACGACGAGAAATCGGTGCGCACGACCCTGGCGTTGATGCTCCAGAAAATGGGATACCGGGTCGAGGAGGCGTCCAGCGGAACCGAGGGGATCGACAAGTTCAAGACCCGGTTCTTCGACCTCATCATCACCGACCTGAAAATGGAGCCGATGGACGGCCTGGCCGTCCTGCGCGAGGTCAAGACCCTGAACCCCTCGTCGGAGGTCCTGGTCATGACCGCCTACAGCACGGTCGAGAGCGGAGTGGAGGCCATCAAGTCCGGCGCCTACGACTACATCCAGAAGCCGTTCGAGAAGGACGAACTGCTCCTGCTGGTGGGGAAGGCCCTGGAGCACAGGAACCTCATCTGCGAGGTCGAACAGCTCCAGAACGAGCTCAAGGAGAAGTACAAGTTCGAGAACATCATCGGCAATTCCAAGGAAATGTTCGAAGTGCTCGGCATGGTGTCGAAGATAGCGAAGACCGACAGCACGGTGCTGATCTCCGGGGAAAGCGGCACCGGCAAGGAGCTGGTCGCGAAGGCCATTCACCTGAACAGCCGCCGGAAGAACCGCGCCTTCATCACCATCAACTGCGGCGCCATTCCCGAGAATCTCCAGGAAAGCGAGCTGTTCGGGCACGTGCGCGGCTCGTTCACCGGGGCGATCCGCGACAAGCGCGGGCTGTTCCAGGAGGCGGACGGCGGCACGCTGTTTCTCGACGAGATCGGCGAGACCGCGCTCTCCACGCAGGTCAAGCTGCTCCGCTTTCTGCAGGACGGCGAGATCCGGCGGGTGGGCGACGTGGATCCGCTGAACGTCGACGTGCGCCTCATCGCGGCCAGCAACAAGGAACTGCCCAAGCTCATCGAGGAGGGGCATTTCCGGGAGGACCTGTTCTACCGCCTGAACGTGATCCCCATCCACCTGCCGGCCCTCCGGAGCCGGAAGGACGACATTCCCCTGCTCGTCAACCATTTTCTGAAGCGGTTCGCCGAGAAGGAGAACAAGAACGTCACGGCCGTCTCGACGGAAGCCATGAAAATCTTCACCGGGTACCACTGGCCGGGGAACGTCCGCGAGCTGGAGAACGTGATCGAGCGGGCCGTGATTCTCACGAATCACAACACCCTCACGCCAGAGGACCTGCCCCAGTCCCTCCGCGACACCCTCCGCCGCGGGCCGGACATCCCCGACAACCTCGGCGAGCAGACGCTCGAGGAAGTCGAGAAGCATTACATCCTCAAGACGCTGGACAAGTACCAGTGGAACCAGAAGCAGGCCTCGGACACGCTGGGCATCTCCACCACCACCCTGTGGCGGAAACTGAAGACGTACGGGATAGAGCCGAAGAAGAAAGAATAGTTCAAAGTTCAAGGTTCAAAGTTCAAAGAAGATGGCAGCTGCGGGTTTCAACCCGCGCCCTTCTAAGTTATAAGCTATGGTAAAAAAAGGAAAAGCAGTAAAAGTATGCCTGTTTCTTTGAACTTTGAACTTTGAACCTTGAACTTTTTTTTAAATTTCATCCTGCAATCCCCGATCGACAACCGCGCGATTTTGAATTTGTGACATCCTCGTAACTTCTTAAATATCAATAAATATCAACGTTTATCCCCTCTGGCATGGATTTTGTCTATATGCCTGTTGAATATTAACTTGGGAGTCGCCGATGTCCACGATTCTGCTCGTGGATGATGAAAAAAACGTTCTGAAAACGCTTTCGCTGTCCCTTCAGAGACATTCCTATTCAGTGATGCAGGCTCAGAACGGACCGGACGCGCTGCGCCTGATTGACGAGTCCCCGTGCGATTACGTGGTTTCGGACATCCGCATGACGCCGATGAACGGATACATGCTGGCCTCGGCCATACGCGAACGTCACCCCCGCATGCCCATCATTTTCATGTCCGCCTACGCCGCGGATCCCATGGAGGGGCATTGCCGCGGCATCGAAGACTGCCCGCGGCTGACCAAGCCGTTTCCGGTCGGCGACCTGGTGCGTCTGCTCCGGTCGGAAACCCGGGAAATCCCGGAACGGCCTGAACCGCGGACGCCGGTCCGGATTCTGCTCTTCGACAGGCTTCAGGACGACCGCTTGAAACCCGCCCTTGAGAGCGCGGGCTTCCGGGTGGAGAGGCCGGACGTCTCGGGAGAAATCCGGGATCCTGAAAAATACGATCTGATCGTTCTGGACGAGGCCGCGCTGGACGACGGCCGCTGGGTCCTGCTGAACGGCATCGAACAGGCGATGCCCGCAGTTCCCATGCTCCTGGTCGCAGAGCATGACGCGGTGTCCTGTCCCGGCCCATCCGGCGACCGTCCCTTCATCGTGATCCGCCGTTCCGTTCTGCTTCGGCATCCGGAACGGGCGGGAGCGGTTGTCCGTGAGCCGGCATTCAGGGCCTGAACGCGGCGGCCCCGGAGGGGGACGCGGCCGGACGCCGCCGTCCCCTGTCTCTTATACACATATACGAGCCCACGAGACAGCGCTGTGTATCTGGTATTCCGGCT
>JAUCQC010000243.1 GCA_030372965.1 bacterium | reverse complement strand
ACCAACCGGAAGACGCCGATGCTGGTCGTGCACGGGGGCCGGGATTTCCGCGTCGTCGAAACGCAGGGACTCTCGACCTTCAACGCGCTCAGCGCCTGGGCATCCCGAGCCAACTGCTGCACTTTCCGGACGAGAACCACTGGGTGCTCAAGCCGGCCAATTCGGTTCTCTGGCACGACACCGTACTGGGCTGGCTGGACCGGTGGCTGAAAGGGTGAAATGAAAATGCCGGGCGATTGCAGGGCGCCCGGCGTTCTTCCTGATGATTTCACTGCCAAAATGCATGAAAGGCTGAAGCCTGAAATCCGTCATGGAATTCAGGCTTCAGCCTTTCATCTTCTCCTGTTTACTTTACGCCTTACCCTCCCGCCGCCTTCCGCAGAATCTCGGCGGACGCCTCCAGGGACGCCTGCTCCTCAGGCGCCAGCCGGCCCTCGACCACCCGCACCACGCCCTCCCGGCTGACGATGGCCGGCACGCTGAGCGACACGCCGCGGATTCCGTACTCCCCCTCCAGCTCCGTGGACACGGTGAGCACGCTGTTCTGGCCCCGCAGAACCGCGGCCGAAATGCGGGTCAGGGCCTGGCCGACCGCGAAATACGTGGCGCCCTTGTATCCGATGACGTGGTAGGCCGAATCGCGCACCGCCTGCTCGATCTTGCACCGCTCGGCCTTCCAGTCCCTGCACCGGCCGCAGGCCGGGCAGTACTCGTCCATCGACATGCCCGCGATGTGGGTCATGGACCACGCGGCGAACTCGCTGTCCCCGTGCTCGCCCAGCACGTAGGCGTGCACGTTGTGAATGTCCACTTTGCAGTGCCGGCTCAGCATGTACCGGAGCCGGGCGCTGTCGAGCACCGTCCCGGACCCGATCACGCGGCCCCTCGGCAGGCCGGCGCGGCGCACGGCCGCGTGCGTCAGCGCGTCGACGGGATTCGTGACCAGGAGAATCACCCCGCCGGTTTTTCTGGAAACAGCCTCGTCCACGATGCCGCCGGTGATCTCCGCGTTCCGCTGCAGGAGATCCAGCCGTTTCTCCCCGGCCTTCTGCGGCGCGCCCGCCGTGATCACGATGAGACCGGCGTCCGCGTAATCCTCGGGACCGCCGACACGGATGGACACGGTCGGGAAAAAGGCCTGGCCGTGCGCCAGGTCCATGACCTGGCCCCTGGCGAGATCCTCGTTTTTGTCCATGATCGCGATTTCATCGGCCAGGCCGCTCTGGGCCAGCGCGTAGGCGTACACGGACCCGACAAAACCCGCGCCGACGATCACCACCTTGCGGCGCGACGTTGAACTCGAATCGTTCCCGTTCATTTCAGTCTCCCGGACGGAATTCCGCCCTGTTGCCTTTTTGGGATCCGGGGCCGCTCTTCCGGCCCGGATAAGATTATATCCCGCCGGGTTCTTCCGGGTTCCCGTAAAGTCGCGGACGCCACTATATCGGCATTGCGGGCAGGCATCGCAGGGGAAGGAGATCAATGAACATTCATCTCCCTCCTCCATATCCTGTCTCTTATACACATCTGACGCTGCCGACGAGTTCCGAA
>JAUCQC010000242.1 GCA_030372965.1 bacterium | reverse complement strand
CATCATCGGCGCGGCCGCGGCCACGGCCGCGACTGACGTTTTCATCGTTTTCCTGTACTGGGGAATCCTCGAAAAGGCCGGATTCGTCGTTCGCTCCCAGCTCGCCGTACTCGGCAAACCTTTTGCTGCATTGACTTTGATGGCCCCTGTGTACTGGTTGATTCGCGGGGCCCATCCTGCGTTTCAATGCGCGACACTGCTTCCCCTGTACGCCGTTCTGATCACGGCGTTCGGACTTTTCGACAGGAGCGAACTGGAATGCTTCCGGAAAAGCCTGGCCGGGAAGGCGGGAAAGCTGTTTCGGATTGCCAAAAAGTGAAGAATTTGCTATATTTTCAATTAGTTAGGCAGTGAGCTGCTGATCTGTCCGAAAAATGGTCACATTCGGTATAAGAAAAGGGCTGTCATGCCGAACATCGACGAAATCAAGCAGGAACTTCGCGGTCACTTCAAAACCACGGTCGGATTCGAACCCTCGGATTCGGACAACCTGTTCGACAAGGGCGCGCTGGATTCGTTCGGAGTGGTCGAATTTCTGACATTCCTGGAGACCCGGTTCGGGGCGGCCATCGGCATCGAAGACGTCACCGAAGCCCAATTTTCCACGATTCAATCTGTGGCCGAACTGGTGCTCAGGAACGCGCGGACGGACGGATGAGACCCTGGCTGAACCATCATCTTCTGGAGGACAGCGCCGGCCGCTTTCCGGACAAACCCTGCCTCGAGGAACCGGGGCGGACGCTGTCGTACGCGGAAACGGTTGAAGGGGCCAGGCGCGCGGCCGCCGCGTTCATCGAAGCCGGCCTGGCGCCGGGCGCGGCCGCGGGCATATACATGGACAAGACCATCGATCAGGTGCTGGCCATGTTCGGCGCGTGGATGGCGGGCGGGGTCGTGGTGCTCCTCAACCCCATCCTGGCCGAGGACCAGGTGCTGCACATCGTGAAGGACTGCGGCATCCGGACCCTGGCCGCATCGCGGGACACGCTGACGCCTGACGGCCGCGGCCGGGAACGCATCGCGCCGGAACGGTGGGCGGAAGCTGGAATTACGGGCGCGGTGGTATTTGGAGGGGGGAAGGATTCCGGTTTTCCGAGCTTGCGCTCCGGGACCGGCCTCAAGCGCATGTGCAGGCCCGAGGACATGCCGGCCGCGGCCGCGGAGCCGAAGCGCATCACGGACGACGTTTCGCACATCATCTACACCTCCGGTTCCACGGGGCTGCCCAAGGGCATCGTGGTGACGCACCGCAACTCCATCGACGGCGCGAAAATCGTGAGCGCGTACACCGGGCTCTCCGGCGACGACCGGATTCTCGGCCTGCTTCCCCTCAACTTCGACTACGGATTCAACCAGCTCATGGACGCCGTGCTTCTCGGCGGCACGCTGGTCCTGCACCAGTTCTTCATGCCGAACGACCTGCTGCGCACGCTCGAGTCCCGGGCGATCACGGTGTTCGCGGGCATGCCGCCCGTGTGGCTCAAGATCTTCAATCCCAGACTCTGCGACACGTCGAAGCCGCACGATTTCTCCCGCCTCCGGGTGATCACCAATTCCGGCGGCAAGGTGCCGGTGCCCGTGGTCCGGAAACTGCGCGGCCTTTTCCCCTCCGCCCGGATCTTTCTCATGTACGGACTCACCGAAGCCTTCCGCTCCACCTACCTCGACCCGGACGAGATCGACCGCAGGCCCGATTCGATCGGCAAGGCGATTCCCGGGGTCGAGGTTTTCGTGGTGGACGGGCAGGGGCGCGAATGCGGTCCGGGCGAAGAGGGGGAGCTCGTGCACCGGGGGGCGCTCATCACCCGCGGATACTGGAACAATCCGCAGAAGACGGCCGAGGTGTTCCGTCCGAATCCCCTGCTCGATCCGGCCAACCGGCACCTGGAAACCGTCGTCTTTTCGGGCGATGTCGTCAAGCGCGACGCCGAGGGCTTTCTGTATTACGTGGGCCGGCGCGACGCCATGATCAAGACCAAGGGATACCGCGTCAGCCCGACCGAGGTGGAGGAGCGCGTCACGGCCATACCGGGCGTGGCCGAATGCGTGGCCGCGGCGTACGAGGAGGAGGACGAGATCAAGCTCCGCGTGTTCATAACCCTGTCCTCGCCGGCCGCGACGGCCCAGACCGTGACCGCGCACTGCAAACGGCACTTCCCGTTCTACCTCGTGCCGGACGACGTGGTCGTGCTGTCCGCCTTCCCGCTGACCGCGAACGGCAAGATCGACCGCAACCGGACCGTCCAGGAGCATTCGGATGCGAAACGGAAATCCTGAACCGGCGGGGGGCCGGATCCCGTTCTGGGAAACGGAAGCCTTCACGAAACTGCTCGCTTCCGCGGACAAGCCCTTCTATCTGTACGACCTGGGCCTGATGCGGGAGCGCGCGGAGCGGCTCCGGAACCGGCTCGATCCCTCCATCCTCGTCTATTACGCGGTCAAGGCCAACCCGAATCCGGACCTGCTCCGGGCCATGGCCGCCTGCACCGACGGCGCGGACGTCTCCTCCGGGGGCGAGCTGACGGCCGCGTTGAAGGCCGGGTTCAGGCCCGAGCGCATCCATTTCGCGGGTCCCGGCAAGACGGACGCCGAGCTCCGCGCCGCGGTCAGGGCCGGCATCGGCGCCATCAGCGTCGAATCGCCGAACGAGCTTGCCCGGCTCGAGGCGGCCGCCGCCGCCGAGCGCAGAATCGCGGACGCGTCGGTGCGCGTCAACCCCTCCCTACTGATCCGGGAATTCGCGATCAAGATGGGCGGAAAATCCTCGGCCTTCGGCACGGACGAGGAGCGCCTGCCGGAGATGCTGGACCTGTTCGGCCGCATGCCCCACGTGCGGCCGAGGGGCATTCACGTGTACGCGGGCACCCAGTGCCTGCACGCGGAGGCGCTGGCCGAGAATTTCAGGCACACCGCAGACATCGTGCGGGGGGCGCTGGCCGGGGGCAAAGCCCCGCTCCTGCGCCTGGTGAATTTCGGCGGCGGATTCGGCGTCCCCTATCACGAGGGCCAGGCTGAACTCGACGCGGAGTCGGCGTGCGACGCCCTGAACGCGGAATGGGCCGGCCTGAAAAAGGAGCTCAACCCCGCGGACGCGCCGGCCGCGATCATCGAACTGGGCCGCTGGCTCACGGCGCGTGCCGGCCTGTACGCCGCGCGCGTCGTGGACGTCAAGTCGTCCCGCGGCCGCGACTACGCGGTGCTCGAAGGCGGAATGAACCATCACCTCGCGGCCAGCGGCAATTTCGGTCAGGTCATACGCAAAAATTTCAGGGCGGCCAACCTCTCGAAACCGGCGGGCGCGGAGACCGTTGAAATCACGGCCGTCGGGCCGCTCTGCACGTCCATCGACGTCATGGGAGACCGGATCCGGCTCGCGAAGCCGGAAATCGGCGACTGGATCGGGATATTCGACTCCGGCGCCTACGCATACACGGCCAGCCCGCTCCTGTTCCTGTCCCATCCGCGGCCGGACGAATATGCCGCGGACCCGGACGGGACGGCGCGGCGGCTGGACCGGCTTCCGGAATCCGGAGACGCGGATTGGTGACCGTCCGGCAGGCCGCGCCCGGCGATTTCGAGGCCGCGCTCCCGCTCCTGCGGGAATTCCGGAATCCCTATGTTGACGACTCCGGGTGGCTCAGGCTCTTCTCGGATCCGTTCCGGTCCGGAGAGCCGTCCTGCGGCACCCTGATGCTGGATGGAGAAAGCCCCGTGGGATTTTTGGGCGCCCTGTACAGCCGCCGCGTTCTGGCCGGCCGGGAACGCAGAATGTGCAACCTGACCAGCTGGATCGTGCGGGAGCCGTACCGGGGCCGGAGCGTGTTCATGCTCCTGCCCCTGCTGAAGGAGCCGGGCACGGACATCGTGGATCTCACGCCCTCGGCCGAAGTGTCCGGGCTTCTCCTGAGAGCCGGGTTCCGCGAACTGGAAACCGGCACGTCCGTTCTCATGCCCCGCTTTCCATCCGGGCCCGCGTGTCAGGTGACCGCGGCGGACGGAGGAAAGGAGGACATTCTGACCCCGGAGGAGCGCAGGCTCAGGGACGACCACCGGTTTCCCGGGTGCCGCGCCTTTTTGATCACATCCGGCGGCGGCCGGTGTTTCTGCCTGATCAGCCGCATGGTCCGGAGGAAGAAGCCGTTTTGGCTCGGCTCGGTCCACCACCTCGGGAATCCGGAGGTGTTCAGCCGGTGTTCCGGCCGCGCGGTCGCGAAGCTGTGCCTGAGCCTGGGCGTCACGTCCCTGTACGCGGACGAGCGGATGCTGAAGGGGCAGCGGATTCCGGGATCCTTCCGCCTGGCGCTGAAGCGGCCGAGGCTGTTCCGTTCGGAGGATCTCGCTCCGGGGGATGTGGACAATCTGTATTCCGAGTTTCCTGTGTTGAATATTTAAAAACATGGAACACGGATTTGCATGGAAGGAACGGATTTGCACGGATAAAGAATTGAGGATTAGGGTAATTCATTGATCATGATTTCATGCGAGAATCCGGTTGTGCGATATGATGAGCAGGTTCCGTGATCAGGCAGAGAACAGATAAGCAGGGAGGTCGAAAGGCGATGTCCCGGCTGTCCAGGCACGCATGCGTCGTCCTGCTGGCGTTCGGCCCGGCCGCGTCGGCCTTCGGCCAGGCGGCGTTCACCGATGTCGGCGCCTCCTCCGGCACCCAGGTGCTGTGCAACACCCACGGCTCCGGATTCTTCGACTATAATGGCGACGGATGGGACGACATCTACGTCGTCCACAACTACAGCACCGGCCAGACCGACACGGACCACTCCCTGCTGAAGAACAAGGGCAACGGAGCCTTCCTCAACGTCACGCGGGTGTCCGGGACGCAGGGATACGTCCGTTCCAGCGCCCAGGGACTGGCGGCCGCCGACGTCGACAATGACGGCGACATGGACATGGCCGTTGGCATGGGCAAGTTCAACCGCATCCTCTTCTACGAGAACCTGGGGAACGGGACCTTCGGCGACGTGGACCGGGTCTACGATCCGAACGGCATGACCATCCGCGCCAGGAACCTCGCCTTCATCGACATCGACAACGATGGATTCGTGGACCTGTTCGCGACCCGCGACACCTGGCCGGAGAACCTCGCCTACGACCCCCGCTTTCTCGTGTTCATGAACAACGGCCGGGGCGCATTCGTCGAAAAGACCCGGGATGCCGGCGTCTGGGACTACAAGCCCACGCCCGAGAACAAGTATGGATTCGCGGCCGCGGACGTGGACAACGACGGGTTCATCGACATCTACGCGCCGGGATACGACGCGCCATCGGTGTTCCTCTCCAACAACGGAAACGGCACCTTCGCCGAGCGGACCGCGGCCCGCGGCCTGCCCGCGGACACCCGCTGTCTCGGCGCGCTGTTCCTCGACTACGACAACGACGGGTGGTGGGATCTGTTCCTCAAGCGCGAGTTCGCGGACAATCCGGGCAACGTGTTCGGCCGGCTTTTCCGCAACGACGGCGACGGCACGTTCACGGAAGTGACCGAGGAGGCGGGCATCGGGCTGAACCTGGGCTGGTACCACCTCGACAACGTGTTCGGCGGCGGATTGACGGCCGCGGACTTCGACAACGACGGGTGGACGGACATCCTTTCGATCAACGAGTGGGGCGGCGACGCCACGCTCCTGCGCAACTGGGGGAACGGCAAGTTCGCGGACCTGTCGTACCGCGCGCGGATCGACGAAGGCGCGTACCGATGGTACTGGTCCGCGCCGGTCGCGGATTACAACCACGACGGGTACGTCGACATCTACATGGGCAGGAGTCTCAACCCGTACGTTCCCTCACAGTTCGCGTCCCTGTACCGGAACGACGGGGGAACCCTCAACTGGATCCAGTTCAGGCTCACGGGCGCGCGGAGCAACCGGTCCGGCGTGGGCGCGCGGCTCGAGGTGTTCTCCGGCGGCCGCCGCCAGATGCGGCAGGTGACGGGCGGGGAGGGCTACAAAGTCAACAGTTTCACCGTCCATTTCGGGCTCGGCGGCGAGACCCGCGTGGACACACTGATCGTCCACTGGCCGAGCGGCGCCACGCAGAAAATCATGGGGATACCGGCGGGCCTGTTCTACGACGTCCGCGAGAGCGACGGCGTTCAGTATTTCGGCGATCTCGCCGTTACCGGAGCGTTCCGTTACACGGGCTCGGGCCGGCCCGTCACGGATGTGGACGTGCGGAGGGACGGCCCTCCGGTTTCCGTCCGGTCGGACGCCACCGGGGAATACGCGTTCAAGCCCATTCTGTACAATGAGCCCGCTCTCGTGCTTCGTCCAAGCAAGGCGGCAGGCGCTTCGGAGGAAGAAGGCGTTCTCACCGCGTATGACGCCGCGCTGATGCTCCGGCACGCCGCCGGCAGTCCGATACCCCCGGCCCTGCAGGCGGCCGCGGACGCGGACGGGAACGGGACGATCAACAGCCTGGACGCGGCGGCCGTGGCCAGGGTCTCGGCGGGCCTCGCGCCGGCCCAGGGCGTCCGTGTGTCCGAATGGCGGTTCTCGCCCGCCAGCAGGGGCTATTCGAATGTCATCGCGTCCGTCGCGGGGCAGGACTACACCGCCCTGCTTTCCGGCGACGCGTCCGGCAACTGGGGGGCGGATCCAGCCTACGGAACGGGCGGCGGCATCGTCCCCGAAGCGGTCGCGGTGTACCGGAACACCGGGCTGTTCGACGTCACGCTGAACGTCCCGGATCTCCAGAACGCGTATTCAGCCGACATCCGTCTCGAATTCGATCCGTCCGTGCTGGAATTCGCGCGGGCCGACAAGGCGCCCGCGGTCTCAGACTTCAATCTGGTGACGAACGCGGAAACCCCGGGCCGGCTCGCCTTCGCCCTGTACGGAACGCGCCCCCTTTCTCCGGGATCCGCCTTCCTGACCCTGAAATTCCGCATGCGGCAGTTCCCGGACACGGCATCGGCCCTGACATGGACGCGGCTCGCGTTCAACGAGGTCCGTTACGGAACCGCGGTCACGGCTGTGAACGGCGTGGACCTGACGGTCGCGGGCAGGATCGTCTATGCCGGGACCCTCAGCGGCATCGCGGGCGCGGTTGTCGGATCGGGCGGACTCCTGAATCCGGACGCGGTGACGGATACGTCGGGCGCGTTCCGGACCGCGTGGATCCCGTACGGCGCGCCGACTCTGGTCCTGACCCCGTCCGGTCCTTCGGGCCAAGACAGGCCGGCGGGAGCGGTGAACGCCTTCGACGCGGCCTGCATTCTGCGGCACGCTTCCGGATCGGCCGTGCTTCCCATCGCGCTTCAGGCGGCCGCGGACGTCAATGCCGACGGCCGCGTCGACACCGTGGACGCGGCCCTGGTCGCGGCGTTTTCCGCGGGAGGGGAGACCGGTGACGGCTGGTCCGCGGGAGAATGGCGTTTCACGCCGGCTTCGAGGACCTATTCCGCGGTCACGCATTCCCATTCGGACCAGGACTTCGAGGCCGCGGTCGCCGGGGACGCCAGCGGAAACGGGTGGCATACCGCGGATTCCACGGATGCAGCGGCCGTGTTCCCGGATTCGATCGTGGCGGAACGCTCCCGTGAAACCGTCCGGGTCACGCTGGGAACCGGCGGCCGGGAGGATCTGCTGTCCGCCAACTGCACGTTCGAATACGACACGACCGCCCTGGTTTTCGAGGCCGCGGCCGGTGCCGGCCCGGCCGGCGGGGTCCGGGTGGCGGCGGCCGAGGCTGTCCGGGGCCTGTCTCTTATTCACATCTGACGCTGCCGACGAGTTCCGAACGGT
>JAUCQC010000241.1 GCA_030372965.1 bacterium | reverse complement strand
GGAATGCCGGGCTCCTGTAATCCAGCGGCCCGTGAATTTCGGACAGGAGGGCCAGGCCCTTTTCGAGAAGACCTTCGTCCGAATACAGGACGCCGACCACGAGCTTGACCGGTCCGGGCTCTTCGGGTTTCACTCTAAAGCCTTTCCTGGGATGGCAGGAGTCATTATTCCCAGTCGCTTATGTATACATTCATATGTACCGGAGTATCGGGGTGACGGGGTTTCGGAGTAAACAATGATGTGCATGAAGGAGGATTACTCCGTTACTCCGTTACTCCGTTCCTTTCTTCTCCCGCGGCTTCCACAGCCCCGACGCGCGCTCCCGCGCCATGTTGGCCTCGAGCGCGGCCAGGGCCCGCTCCGTGATCTCCGCCTGGATGCCGAAAGCCCGCCGGATGCTCTCGTGATAATTCTCCCGGATCTTGCAGGTCCGTTTTCCCTCGAACGTCGACTCGCGCATGTAATGCTTGTGGATGTAGACCATCCGGCCCCTCTCTGCGCGCGTCAGGCAGAGACCGTGCATCGAGTTCCACCCGAACGAATCCGTCCAGTGCCTGAGGAACTCAACGGCCGGGCACGGTGCGTCGCGGAAACGGTAGCGGCTCTTCGTCTCCGCCCGGTTGAAGGTGCGGACCTCGAACACCGCGGAATCGCCGGAACCGAGGCGGACCAGCTCGACGCCCGTGAACTCGGAGTCGTAGACCCTGGGCTTTTCGAGCGTCATCTCCATGGGTCGGTTCAGCAGGTACCCCGGGTCCACGAGATGCCGCCGGCCGTCCATGAGGACGATCATGGCGCAGTGGCTGTTTGGCGCCCACTTCATGTCCGCCATCACGGGGTAACACCGGTAACCGGCATGCGCGAGGAGGGTCTGCAGGAAGAACGTGAGGGAGAAACAGGTGCCTCCGAACCGGTGCCGGACGAAACCGTCCATGACTTCGATCGGGAAACGCAGTTTTTTCTCCATCTCAGCGGCTTCGTGGTGCCGGATGATCTTGCTGAGATTTTCGTAGGGGAGTTTCGAGAAGTGCGACAGTATTTCGACGAGGCCGTCCGGGCCCGGCGGTTTGGGCGAAAACGAAAAATAACGGTAAAACGCGGTCACCGCCGCGGTGTGCAGAAAGGGATCGAGCAATCCGGGATCGACGTCCAGCCCGGCCGCGGGACGGACAAGCGCGGGAGCGGATGGCTCCGTGCCGTCCGGAATCAGGCACTCTCCTCTCACGCGACCCTCCTCACGCCGCCGCCGGATTCCAAACCGGCCGGGCTCCGTCCCCGGAAAGAAGGGAACGACCCGCCGCGGAAACGCACGAAGAGACACGGAGGTGTCGGCATGTTCGCATCATTTCCGCGCAATTCCGTGTCACTCCGTGGTGACTCTCTTTCTTGAAAAATCCGGGGATCGGAATCCGCGACTACAGCACGCTCCCGGACCACTTGCCCCCGGGATACAGAGTCAGGTCCAGCACCTCGGGCATGATGTCCGGTCGTCCGGTCCTGCGTTTCAGCACCTCGACCTGCCACCGCGTGCCGTCGAACATGTCGCGGAGATACGGAAGCAGGCCGTTTCCCCGGGTTTCGTCGAGTATGGCTTCGACCGACACGGCGATGTCGCGGTTGTAGGCCCGGGCCCGGTCCGGCGCGGCATAGGCGACCAGAACGCCGATTTCCTTCTCGTAGGCCTCGCGCAGGTTCAGCCGGCCGCGGTCCGAGGACCGCTGGGTCCACATCACCCTCTTGCTCTCCTCCGGACTGCCCGTCAGCGCCAGGTTGACCGCCATGCGCCACTGCGCCTCGTCGAACGCGGCCGCGGAGGCGTCGAGCGACATGACGCGGCTGTAGCACGCGTTTTCCTTCCGGACATTGGCCTCGGGATAGGTCACCCCGTACCGGTGCCGGATGGAGGCGGGCCGCAGATCCGACTCCAGGCGGTACGCCCTGGCCAGCAGAAGATTCGCGGCCGCGATGTCGTCGGCGCCGATCCGGGCCGTGTCCTTCGGCGAGGTGAGCCAGGCGAGCCCGTCGGTCAGGGCGGCGATCACCTCCCGGTCGCGCGTGTACCGGTCGTCCTTCCCGACGTGGCGTTCGGCGAGCACCATGGCGAGATGCGCGGCGAACCGGGACAGGTCCCGATCGTCCGACACGCGGAACATCCGGCGGCAGGCCTTGAGCCAGACCGCGACTTCCGACGGCCGGGCGGCCACGCGCTCCGCGTCGCGGAGATCCTCCATGGCCTGATCCGCGAGCCCCGATCCGTCGTACCGCCGAAAGAGATCGATGAAGAGGTCCACGGCCCGGTCCACACGGTTCATCGCGGTGAGGTAAATGAGCCCTTTCTGGTAGAGGGAACGCGACGCGTACAGGTCGAAACGGCCGTAACGGTCCAGCACGGCATCGTAGGCCGCGACGGCCTCGTCCCACCGGCGGCCGCGTCCCGCCACCCGGCCGAGCATGTAGTGGCATTTCGCGAGGAGTTCCTGAACGCTCTCCTTCAGGCCGGCGACGTCCGGGTTCTCGAGCGAAACCATGCCCGGACCGCCGTAGAACTCCCGGGACGCGACGATGCGCCGGAGCTCCTCGCCGGAATCGTTGAATTCCCGCAGTTGGCCGATCTGGCGCCGGATGGCGTCCGCGGTCAGCCGGCCGAGCTCGAAATCGATGTCCATCTTCAGTTCGCCCGCGCGGAAATACGTCCACCGGTCGTCCAGGGCGTGCCGGTTCGCGAAGAACGCGTCGAGCAGGCTGTCGGCCCTCCGCCATTTGGCGGCGTCCGGCGGACCGTTGCGGAGCGTGAAGCGCGCGAGCGCGTACAGGCCCTGCGCCTCCTCCGGCGTGTCGAGACGGATGCGGCCGACCGCGTCCAGGACGGAGCGCATGAGCGATTCGGCGCGGCCGGCGTCGCCCAGCATGGAGACGCTTTCCGCGATGACCCGGGAAAAACCCGTGATG
>JAUCQC010000240.1 GCA_030372965.1 bacterium | reverse complement strand
CGCTGTCTCGTGGGCTCGGAGATGTGTATAAGAGACAGCCCCCGGATGTCTCCGCACCGGAACGGATCGATGCGATGGCCGGAAGGCCGGCCCGTTTCTCCGCGTCCGCCGCCGGACCGGATCTGTCTATTCCCGCCTTTGTCTGGGATTTCGGCGACGGGAGCCGGACGGAATCCAATCCGGCCGAGCACACGTACGCGGCGCCTGGGACGTACGACGCGTCCGTGACGGTCCGGGACGCCCGGACCGCGGATGTGCCTGCCGCGATCCGGAAGATACGGGTGACCGTGCGCCCCCTGCCCAGGGTCCGGATCGAAGTGCGGCCCGACACCCTGTACTCGGGCGGCGGCCGGGACGAGGCGCTCTTTCTGGCCGTTCCGGAGGATTCGGGCGCCGCGGTCGTCGCGCACTGGAATTTCGGGGACGGGCAGACCGCGGAGGGCGTCCGCGCGGTCCACCGGTTCCGCAGGGCGGGCCCGTTCACGGTCCGGTTGACCGTATCGGATCCCGGCCGGCCGTCTTCGGATGTCACGACGGTCGAAAAGAAGGTGCTGGTTCTTCCGAGGTGAGAATGGCGATCCACAAGCCCCCGGCTCCGCTGAGCCGGTCCGGTTTCCCGGGGATGAACCGGACGGGACTCAAGGACAGGCGATCCCGCTCGCGCGGATGGGTCGTATGGGTCTTTGTCGCGGCATTGCTGGCGGGCGGTCTCCCGGTCCGGGCGCAGGACGACGTGCAGGTCACGCTGGAGAGCAACGAGAGCCTTCGTTCCCTGGCCGCGAAATACCTCGGCGGCCCGAATGACTGGGAGATTCTGCTGCTCATCAACGGGCTCACGTCCCCGGATCAGCTCAGGACCGGCCAGCGCCTCCGGATCCCGGTGAAGCAGTTCCACTTGGCCGTCGCCAGCCTGGACCGCTGCCGGTCCGCCATCGCCGCGGCCAACGCGGAAGGCGCTTCCATCCTGGCCACGCAGCGCATCACGGAGGCAACGGAACTGGAGAGCCAGGCGCTCGTCCACAAGAAGCGGGGTGAGCTGGCCGAGGCGCGGCGGGACGCGGACGAGGCGGCGCGGCTCGCGCGGGCCGCCCTGTCCGAGACGGCCGCGAAACGCCTTCAGTCCGTCGCCGCGGTGCTCAAGGAGAAACGCGGGACCGTCCAGAAACGTCCGCCGGATCTCCTGCGCTGGGACGACGCGGCGCTCCTGCAGGAACTGATCGAAAAAGACAGGGTCCGAACCCTGTCCCGGTCGTACGGGAACATCCAGTTCGTGGACGGCAGCAGCCTCCGCATGGACGAGAACGCCCTCATCGTCATCGAATCGTCGAAAAAGGACGTGGTGAAGAACACGAGCGCGGCGGACATTCTGGTGCTGGAAGGCGATGTGTCCGCCCTGATCCGTTCCCTGTCCTCCGGAAATCCGCTCCGCGTGTCGTCGCCCGGCGTCCGGACCGGCGTCCGGTCGCGCCATTTCATGGCCGGCAGGGACGCGGACAGGACGGCCCGATTCTCCAATTACGACGGTGAACTGGACGTCTCCGCGGCCGGCCGGACGGTGAAGTTGAGTGTCAACGAGGGAACGCGGGTGAAATCCGGGGCCGCGCCGGAGAATCCGAGGAAACTGCCGGATGCCCCGATTCCCATTGAACCGCGGCCGGGGCGCTCCCTGTTCACGGATTCCATCGATTTTTCCTGGCGGCCGCAGGCGGGCGCGGAATCCTTTCGCGTGGAAATCGCCGCGGATCCCGCGTTCCGGTCCGTGGTGAGGACACTGGTCACCTCGGGCAACGGCGCCCGATGGGCCGATCCTGAAAACGGGACGTATTTCTGGCGGGTCCGGGCCGGCGACCGCGACCGTCTCCAGGGGCCCTTTTCCGCCCCCTCCGCGTTCACCGTCCGCAAGGACCGCACGCCGCCGTTTCTCGAGTGGACCGTTCCCGCGTCCGACACGGCCGTTTCAGGAAACCGACTCCGGATACGCGGCAGGGCCGAGCCGGGCGCGACCGTCTTCGTCGCAGGCGACACACTGACGCTCTCCCCCGGCGGCGCGTTCGAGGCGGATGTCCGGGTCGGACCCGGAAGCGGAAGGCTCGTGATCACCGCGGTCGACTCCGCGGGAAACCGGAGCGCCATCAGCCGCGGGGTGGCCGTTTCCTCGGGCCCGGAACTGCTGGTCCTCGATCCGAAGCCGGTCGAACGCACCGCGGCGGCAACCGTGACGCTCGAGGGCCGCGTGAAGCCGGGCGTCCGGCTCTGGCTGAACGGCGGGCCGGTCGAGGTCCGGTCGAATGAATTCCGCGTCCTGCGCGCGCTCACGGAAGGGGAGAACCTCTTCCGCTTCAGGGCCCAATCAGCGGAGGGGGAGGAACAGTCGCGTTCCGTTACCGTGATTTCGGATGTCACGCCCCCGCTCCTCAGGATGCCGGATCCTCCGGAATTCACGAACCGGCCGGAACTGCGGCTGGAGGGGGAAGTGTCGGAACCGTGCGGGATCCGGCTGAACGGGCGGCCCGTCCCCTCAGACTCCGGCCGTTTCCGGGTGTCCGTGGTCCTCGAGGCCGGGCCGAACCCCTTCCGGCTGGAGGCCGGGGATCCGGCGGGAAACGTTTCCGAGCGCCTGTTCACGGTCTTTCTCGACACGGTGCCGCCGGTCGTGGTCTCCGCCGCTCTTTCCACGCCGCGGACGTCCGGCGGGGAAACCATCGAAGCGGTCGTCCGGGCCGCGGACGCGGGGTCCGGGGCCGCTCGAACCGCGTCCTGCGCCGTGGAGATTCTCCCCTGCGGCGCCCGTGTTCCGGTTCTGCTCAAGCGCGCTCCGGATTCGGACGAATTCCGCGCGAGTCTGGCCGTTCCGTCCGGATGCGCGGGCGCGCCGGCGCTGAGGGACCTGACCGTATCGGATTACCTGGGCAACACGAGGCGGATTCCGTGAGCCTCTTCGATCGGGCGGCCAGAAGCCCGTTTTGCTGAGTGTTATTTTTCCGGAATGATTGAAGAATAAGCTTCTGGCCGCTCCGACGGGTCGGATTCCCCGCCGCTTGCGGCGCCGATCATCCAAATTCCTTGTGATCCCCCGCCGCTTGAGGCGGGGTCATTCATTGCGCCGCGGCCGGCCCGGTTCCGGCGGCCCCGCCCGTCCATTCACTTCTGAACGAAGACGACGATGCGAGCATTCGAGATTCTCAATAAACGGATCCTTTTCTTCACCTTTCTCGCCGCGTTCCTGCTGGTTTCGGTGCTGCCCGTCCTGATCTCGGGTTTCATCATCCTGCACCGCACCGAGGAGGAGCTGAAGAGCTCGCTCAACGAGAGCAATTACCTGATCGCGCGCGCGATCGCGGTGGAAATCAGCGATTCCAATCTGAGGCCGTGGACGTCCCTGCTCGGGAGTCTGGCCTCTGCGCCGCGCTCCGGTTCCGGCCTGCCCGAGTCGTTCGACAGCCTGGTGGACCAGGCGTTCAGGCAGGAGGAGCATCTGGCCGTGCTCTCGGTGCAGACGGCCGGCCGCCGGGAACCCCGCCACTACGTCAACCGGCTGTTCCGCGAGGAGCTGAAGCGGCAGGATCCGGACGAGCTGACCCGCCTGTTCTCATTCCGGCAGACCGGGGAGAACGTGGGGCGGCCGGTCCTGCTCGATTCCGGCAGTTCCGTCTATCTGCCGGTCGAAGCGGCCGACCGCGCCGGAGGGAAACCCCTGCTCACCGTGCGGGGCGTGTTCCGGATGAACCCGTCTCTCGAGGCCTTCGACCAGGACGTGTCCCCGATGCGGCGGCAGATTTACGTGCTGGACCGGAACGGGGACGTCCTGTTCCGGAACGAATTCGCGGAGATTGCGCCGGGAAAGCCCCTGCCGTACCCGCTCCTGCCGGCGGGCGCCCGCGCCGCGTCGGTTTTCCGGACCGTCGCTTTCGATTTCAACGGCGAGAAGCACCTGGGATACGCTTATCCCATGACGGTCACGGGATGGCGCGTCGTTCTGGTGTATCCCCAGGACAAGGCGTACGCCCTCGTTTCAGGAACGCGCCGGAGCATCCTGGCGACCCTGGGAGCCGCGATGCTCCTCAGCCTGGCCCTCTCCTTCCTGCTGGCCTGGTTCCACTCCAGCGTGATCGTCCACGCGAAAGAGGCGCTTCAGCGCTACGCAAACAAGCTCGAACAGACGAACACCGAACTGGACGCGTTCGCCTCGTCGATCTCGCACGACCTGAGCGCTCCGCTCCGCCACATCATGGGTTACGCGGACATCCTGGAGATGCGTCTCAAGCCGACCCTGGATCCCAAGGACCTGGGGCACCTCGAGAAGATCGCCTCCGCCTCCCGGCACCTGCACGCGCTCATCCACGACGTGCTCGTGTTCTCCAAGATGGGGCGCTCGGAGATCCACAAGACCCGGGTCCCGCTGTCCGCGCTCGTCGAGGCGACCCGCGGCCGGCTGGAGCCCGACCTCCGCGGCCGGACGGTCGCCTGGCGCATGGACGGCGACGAGACGCTCTGGGGCGATCCCACCATGCTGCAGCTGGTCCTGTTCAACCTGATTTCGAACGCCCTCAAATTCACCCGTGACCGCGAACATCCCCTGATCACGATCGGCGCCAGGCCCGGCCCCGAGGAGACGACCGTGTTTGTGTCGGACAACGGCGTCGGTTTCGACAGCCGGGATCAGGAAAGGCTGTTCGGTCTTTTTCAGCGCCTGCATGACCGAACCGAATTCGAGGGGCACGGCGTGGGGCTCGCCCACGTGCGGCGCATCATCGCCAAGCACGGCGGCCGGACCTGGGCCGAGAGCCGTCCCGGCCGCGGCGCCACTTTCTACTTTTCACTTCCCGTCGAAGCCCGTGAACGGATGGAGAATCGAGCCGCAGAATGAACGCCAGCCGTGAACTGAGAATCCTGTATCTCGAGGACAACCCGCTCGATGTCGAACTGACCCGGTCGCGCCTGGAGGCCGAGGGATTGCCTCACCGCATGACCCACCTGCGGACGCGGGCGGAGTTTCTGGACGCGATGCAGAAGGGCGGGTTCGACGTGCTGATGATCGACTATTCCGTCCCCGGTTTCGCCAGCCTGGAGGCCCTGGAAATCGCGCGCGCCCTGTACCCCGACGCGCCCATACTCATCATCTCCGGCACCATCGGGGAGGAGATCGCCATCGACACCATGCGGCGGGGCGCGAACGATTATGTGCTCAAGAACCGGATTTCGCGGCTGTCCCCGGCCCTCCGGCGCGTCGTTCAGGAAGCCGAGGACCGCCGCCGCCGCAAGGAGGCCGAGAAGGCCCATCGGGAGGCGGAGGCCCGGTACCGGACCCTGTTCGAGGCTTCGCCGGAGGCCGTTTTCCTCATCGACGGTCAGGGCGTCATCCGGGACTGCAACCCGGAGGCGGAGCGGCTCCTGGACATACCGGCGGCGCGGATCGTGGGACGCCCCGGCTCGGACTTCGGATTTCTCGGCCGTTTCGGCGCCGGAGCCGCGGAGCCGTCCGTCCGGGACGCCGGTGATCCGGGCCACCCGTCGCCCTCCGAGGAGCGGATCGTCGCGGCCGGAGCCTCCCGCTGGGTTGAGGTCATTCCGGGCCGGGTGGCCATGGACGGCGGCCAGGGCTTTCAGGTGATTGTCCGCGAGATCACGGGCCGGAAGCAGGCGGACGAGCGCATTCAGAACAGCCTGCGGGAGAAGGAAGTCATGCTCCGCGAGATCCATCACCGCGTCAAGAACAATCTGCAGATCATCTGCAGTCTGCTCGCGTTCAGGAGCGCGGAGTCCGGAGCCGGCCGGGGCGGGATGTGCCTCGACTGCCGCGACCGGATCACCACCATGTCCCTGATCCACGAGCGGCTGACCCACGCGGACGACCTCTCGCGCATTCCCTTCCGGGAATTCGCGCACAGCCTGGTCAGCGAGCGCGTGCTGAGCGCGCCCCCGCCCAGGCGCGTCACGTTCGAGCTGGAACTTGCGGAGGCCACGTTCACCCTGCCGCTTGCCGTCCCCCTGGCGCTGATCCTGAATGAACTGGTCAACCGCGCGCTCCGGAACTCCTTTCCGGACGGCCGGAAGGGGATCCTGCGGGTGGGCCTGACCGCGGACGGACGGAACGGCTGGACCCTGGAGGTCCGGGACGACGGCGTTGCGACGGCGGCGGAAGCCGGCTCCGACACGGACATCGGCATGCGCCTGGTTCACATGCTGGTGGAACAGATACGCGGCGAGTGGACTTTTTCTTCGGAGAACGGAACGGTCTGCCGGGTGCGGTTTCCGGCCGCGGCGGACGCTCCGGTGGGTTCCTGAACCCTCCGGTCGGGCCCGGACGGGGTACCGGCGGGATCCGACGGGCTGCGGGGCCGGCGGAAATGAAATCCAACCCATGAAGGGAGCTCCCCGAAAGTCATGAGCGCCATGAAGAGGCAAACCCCCTCGCGGACCGCCGTCCTTCTGATCCACTGCCCGGATCAGAAGGGACTTGTGCTGGCGGTGACGGATTTTATCTACAAGAACAACGGAAACGTCGTGTATCTCGACCAGCACGTGGACCCCGAACGGCGGCTTTTCTTCATGCGGATCGAATGGGATGTCGCGGATTTCACGATTCCGGATGACAAGATCGGGGAAACTTTCGGTATTCTGATGGCCAGGAAATACCGCATGAAATGGCAGTTGTATTTCTCCGACGAAAAACCCCGCATGGCGGTGTACGTGTCCAGCCTGTCCCACTGCCTGGTCGACATACTGCACCGGATGCACTCGGGCGGGTGGAAGGCCGAGCTTCCCGTGATCATCAGCGACCAGCCGGATCTGGAGCCGGTGGCCCGGAAGAGCGGCATCGCGTTTTCCTGCATTCCGGTCACGGCCGGGAACAAGCGCGAGGCGGAGAAGGCCCAGCTCAGGGTCCTGCGGGCGCACCGCGTCGAATTGGTCGTGCTCGCGCGCTACATGCAGATCCTCTCGCCGGAATTCATCTCCCAGTATCCCAGCCGCATCATCGGCATCCACCATTCCTTCCTGCCGGCGTTTCCGGGCGCGAAGCCCTACCATTCCGCCCACGAACGCGGCGTCAAGATCATCGGCGCAACGAGCCATTACGTCACCGGCGAGCTGGACGCGGGCCCGATCATCGAGCAGGATGTGACGCGGATCAGCCACGCGGACACGGTCGACGACCTGGTCCGGAAGGGTCATGACCTGGAGAAGCGGGTCCTGTCGGCCGCGGTCTGGCTCCACCTGCAGAGAAAAATCCTGACCTGCGGGAACCGGACAGTGATTTTCTCGTGACGTTTCCGGTCCGCCGGGTTTCAAGATCAAAGATGGAACATGGACCCGCTTCGCCGGGCGCGGTGGGGACGGATTTACACGGATAAACAGGATGAAAGGGTTAATGCGTTCATTTGGAGTTCAGGGACGTCTTAACGATTCCAACCCGGAACCCGGAACCTGGAACTAAACAAAAGGTGCCCTCATGGGTTTCTTCAATTCAAATCATTTCAAGAGAAAGGAAGTCCTCCCCGGCATACGGGTCGGTTCCGCTTTTCTTGAAAAGTTGATGCTGACGCATTTCACCATGGAGGCGGGATCCGTGGTGCCCCCGCACAGCCACCCCCACGAGCAGATCAGCTTCGTGGTGTCGGGCGAACTGGACTTCACGCTCGAAGGCCAGACGCGGCGTGTCGGCCCGGGCGAGGGGTGCGCGGTTCCCGCCGGAGTGAGGCACGGAGTGCGGGTGCTGAAACCGGCGGTGGTCATTGACTGCTGGCATCCGGTCCGGGGGGATTATATCGTGAACGACGGTTCATAACGAAAGGAAAAGGGCATGAAAAAACGCATCCTCCTGCTGCTGGCCGCGGCCTGCGGCCTCCAAGCCGCCGAGCCCGCGAACCGGGTCGTCATCAGCGCGGACATGGGGAAGGACACGATCAGCGCGATGATTTACGGGCATTTCGCGGAGCATCTCGGCGCCTGCATTTACGGGGGCATCTGGGTCGGAGAGGACTCGCCGATACCCAACACCCGGGGCGTTCGCAACGACGTGGCCGCGGCCCTTCGGGAGATCAAGCCGGCCGTGATCCGCTGGCCGGGCGGCTGCTTCGGCGACACCTATCACTGGATGGACGGCATCGGCCCGCGGGAGTCGCGGCCCTCCATCGTCAACACGAACTGGGGAGGGGTCACCGAGGACAACAGCTTCGGCACCCATGAATTCCTCGATTTCTGCGGGCAGGTCGGGGCCGAACCGTACATCGCGCTGAACGTCGGAAGCGGCACGGTCCGCGAAGCGGCGGACTGGGTGGAATACGTGAACTCGGACGCGAAGAGTCCGATGACCGAGCTCAGGCGGAAAAACGGCAGGGAGAAGCCCTGGAACGTGAAGTACTGGGCGGTCGGTAACGAAAGCTGGGGATGCGGCGGCAACATGACCCCGGGCTACTACTCCGACCTCTTCCGTCAGTTCTCGACCTACATGCGGGCCGGAAAACTCTACCGGGTCGCGAGCGGAGGCCAGGATCCCGACGTCGACTGGACGGAAACGGTCATGGACCGCCTCCTGAACAATCCCCACAACGCCATCCGGTCGCTCATCCAGGGATATTCTTTCCATTATTACACCTTCGCCCGGGGATGGAACGACAAGACCTCGGCCACCCGGTTCGGGGAGGAAGAGTGGTTCGACACCATGAAACAGACCTGGGCCATGCAGACGAGTCTGGAGAAGCACATCCGCGTCATGGACGAGTACGATCCGGAAAACAGGATCGGCCTGATCGCGGACGAATGGGGCAACTGGTTCGACGTCGAACCGGGCACGAATCCAGCCTTCCTCTACCAGCAGAACACGGTGCGTGACGCGGTCACCGCGGCCCTGTACCTCAATATCTTCAACAATCACTGCCGCAGGGTCAAGATGGCCAATCTCGCCCAGACCGTGAACGTGCTCCAGTCCGTGCTCCTGACGCGGGGGCCGGAGATGGTGCGCACGCCGACCTATTACGCGATGAAGATGTTCATCCCTCATCAGAACGCCGTACTCCTGCCGGTAGAAACCACTTGCGAACCGCTCACATCGGGCAGCCGGAGCATTCCCGGGCTCTCCGCGTCCGCGTCGCGCGACGGCAAGGGCCGCGTTCACGTCTCCCTCGCCAACCTCGATCCGGCCAGGGACAAGGAAGTGCTCTGCGACCTGCGCGGCCGCGGAAAGACCGGCCGGGTGACGGCTGAGATCCTGACCGGACGCGCGCTCAACGCCTTCAATGATTTCGGAAAGCCGGAGGAGGTCAGGCCCGCGGCGTTCAGCGGGTTCAAGGTGTCCGGAAACGCGGTGACAGTCCGGCTGCCCGCGAGATCCGTGGTCGTGCTCGAACTGGAGTAGGGCCGGGGGATGGGAAGATCGAAAGCTGTCTCTTATACACA
>JAUCQC010000239.1 GCA_030372965.1 bacterium | reverse complement strand
GCCCGGCACTTGTGGCTTGAATGCCGACTGAACGGAAAATTGCCGGGCACCTCTGAGGCGCCTGGGAATTTTCCTTGTGGATTTCAGGCTTCAGCCTTTCATAAACCGGATTGTGATTCAGAACGTGAACGCCAGCTCCCTGCCGACATACCTTACTTCACGGTCCGGCCGGGCCGTCACGTCCACGCCGGACCCGTGATCCTTTCCGACGAGCACGACATGGAAGGTCCGCTCCTTCAGCATGCCGGGGAAGGATCCCCTGCGTTCCGAAACGGTCAGTTTCCGGGCCGTATCGTCCCATTTGAAATCGATCGTAGTGAATACGCCCTTCGTGTAATTCTGATTGTCGTTCTCGTCCTCATATAATGTAAAGGATCCGTCCGCGCCCGGGTAGATCCGGATCTCCAGCGGATCCGCCGGCTTCTCGTCCGAATACTGGATGAAAGGCCCCATCGGCACGATGGACCCGGCCCGGACGAACACGGGCATTTTCTCAACCGGCGCGTCCGTCTCGATCTCGACCCCGCCTTCGGCCGTTTCCCCGGTCCAGAAATCGGTCCACGCGGAACCGGCCGGAAGGTAAACGGACCGCGTCTTTTTCCTCTCCTCGGTTTTCGATTCCAGCTCGAACATCTTCGGCGTTTTCCAGAACAACTGCATGCGGGCCGCGCCCGTGGAACGGTTCTCCGTCTCGAGAACGAAATCGTACTTCCGGCCGGCTTTCATGTCCACGAGCGCGGTGTACTGCTCCGTGCTGGTGTACGCGATCGGCACCGCGCTGCCGTCGAGCAGGAGCCGCTTGGCGTCGAAACTTTTCAGGTGGAACTGGTGCACGCCCTCTTCCCGCGGAATGATTTGACCGGTCCAGCGGATGGCGAAACACGAATCCGTCACGTAATCGGGCCGGCCCGTGTACCAGAACACGTCCACGTTCCGGTCCGTCCGCTCCAGTCCGAGCGTCTTGTATTCCGGATCCCTGTAGTACTGCGCCTTCAGGCCCTTCTTGCCATCGGGCGTCCGGAACACGTCCGGGGGAACCGGCACGGTCGGCTCCGGCGGCCTGTGCAGCATGTATTCCGTCACCGGGCAGGCCATGAAAGCCGGTCCGAACATGAACTGGTCGTCGATCGAGGCCGCACGGCTGTCTTCCGGAAAGTCCATGGCCAGGCCGCGCATCATCGTGTATCCATCCGACGTCACCTTCCAGGCCATCGAGTAGATGTAGGGGAGGAGCCTGTAGCGCAGGTTGTCGTACTTCACGAGGATGTCCGAGAATTCGCCCATTTCCCATATCTCGCGCGGCGTCTCGGACCCGTGCGAGCGGAAAATCGGGCAGAACGCTCCGAACTGGAACATGCGGGT
>JAUCQC010000238.1 GCA_030372965.1 bacterium | reverse complement strand
CGCTGTCTCGTGGGCTCGGAGATGTGTATAAGAGACAGGCCCTGCGGGACGCGGGGCTCCAGGTGGCCGGCGACCCGGCGATTTCCTTCACGGAGACCCATCAGGTGATCCTGAAGGCGGCTTATGCCGGGGCCGTGGAAGCGGCCCGCCGCCTGGAGGAGAGCAACATCATCTGCAACTACCAGGCGGCGCCCGACGAGGAGGGGTTCACCGCGTCCGGCGCTTTGAGGATGGGGGTGCAGGAGATGACGCGTTTCGGCATGGGACCGGACGATTTCCGCGAACTGGCCCAGTACATCCGTGATGTCGTTGCGGACGGCCGTTCGGTCCGGGACGAGGTGACGGCCTTCCGGAAGCGTTTCCTCTCGATGCGATACTGCTTCGGGGAAGACGCCTTCGGAGACCTGTTGGAAAAACTGCACCGTCTGATTTAGAGATCGTATCAAGGAGATGCCATGAAAAGACTAGAGGAAGTGACACTGCCCGGGGAGCTCCGTTACAGCGTTGACCACGAGTGGGTTCAGACGGAAGGCGATCGGGTGCGCGTGGGCATCACGGATTACGCCCAGGATCAACTCGGGGATGTCGTCTATGTGGAGCTGCCGTCCGTCGGCGCCCATATCGCGCAGGGCGCGGTCTTCGCGACGGTGGAATCGGTGAAATCGGTCTCCGAATGCTTCATGCCGCTTTCCGGCGAAATCATCGAGATCAACGCCGCACTGGGCGACGATCCCGTACTGCTGAATCAGAGCCCCTACGGGGACGGTTGGATGATCGTGGTGAAACCGGACGATCCGGCGGCGGTCTCCGGCCTCCTGACGGCGGAGGGCTACCTTGCCCGTTTGAAAGGGGGCGCATAAATGAGGTACCTGCCTCACACCGCGGAGGATGCCGCCGCGATGCTGGAAACCGTCGGCGTCCGCGAGATCGACGGGCTCTTTGCGTCGATCCCGGAGGGGTGCCGCTTCACGGGAAGGCTGGATCTGCCGGAGGCGTTCAGCGAATGGGAACTCGAACGACGGATGGCCGAACTGGCCGACCGGATGGCCATCTCTCCGGAATACCTCCTGTTTCTGGGCGCAGGAAGCTACGACCATCACATCCCCGCCACGGTTTCCTCCCTCGCCGGCCGTTCCGAGTTCGTCACCTCCTATACGCCCTACCAGCCGGAGATGCTGCAGGGAACGCTCCAGGGGATCTACGAATATCAGACCCTGACCGCCCGACTCTTGGGCATGGAGGTCGCCACGGCCTCCCACTACGACGGCGCGACGGCGCTGGCCGAGGCGCTCCTGATGGCCGTGCGGATCACGAGAAGGAAAAAGGTCGCCCTCTCACGGGCGGTTCACCCCCACTACCGGCAGGTGGTCCGGACCTACTTCGCGCCCACCGGCTATGAACTTCTGGAGATCCCCTGCCTCGAGACGGGGCTTACCGATCTCGACCGCATCGGGGAATGCGGGGACCTGGCCGCCATCGCCGTCCAGTCGCCGAACTTCTTCGGCTGCATCGAGAACCTCCAGGTGGCGGCGGACCGGACCCATGCCTGCGGCGCGCTGCTGGTGGCGTGCTTCACCGAGGCTCTGGCTTTCGGGCTTTTGAAGAGTCCGGGGAGCCAGGGCGCCGACATCGTTGCCGGAGAGGGGCAGAGCATGGGCATCCCCCGCGCTTTCGGAGGCCCCGCCCTGGGGATGCTGGCGAGCCGGAAGCAGCATATGCGGAGCCTCCCGGGACGCCTTGTCGGGAAGACGACGGACCGCGACGGGAAGCGGGGCTTTGTGCTCACCCTGGCCACTCGGGAACAGCACATCCGCCGGGAGAAGGCCACCTCGAACATCTGTTCCAACAACAGCCTCAATGCCCTGACCGCCGCGATGTACATGGCCTCGCTGGGGGGAACCGGCATCCGCGAACTGGCCGCCCTCAACCACGACAAGGCGGAATATCTCAAAGACAGGCTGCGGGAGGCGGGATGCACGATCCGTTTCGCCGCGCCGACGTTCAATGAATTCGTCGTCGGCCTTCCCGGCGGCTTCGAAGCCGGACACCGCCGGCTCCTCGACCGGAAGATCGTGGCCGGGCTGCCCCTGGGCCCCTACTATCCCGAGCTGGCGGATTGCGGCCTCATCTGCGTCACGGAGACATGCAGCCGCCAGGAAATGGACCGGCTGGTCCGGGAGGTAATCCCATGAGCGAGGCCCTTGGAACGAACGGACTCGTGCTGAACGAGCCGCTTCTCTGGGAGCGGGGGAAAAAGGGACGCCGCGCATTCTCGATGCCCGCGGCCGACGTGCCGCCGAATCCGCTGCCCGCGGAACTGACGGGAGAAGGGCCCGATTTCCCGGATCTCGGCGAGATCGAGGTGGTCCGCCACTACACCCGGCTTTCCACCTGGAATTTCGGCGTGGATACGGGACTCTATCCGCTGGGCTCCTGCACGATGAAGTATAACCCGAAGATCAACGAGAAGCTGGCGGGGGTCCCCGGATTCGCCGCGGCCCATCCGCTGCTGCCGACCGCGCTGTCCCAGGGGGCGCTTCAACTGATGCACGACCTGGAGCGCTTCCTGTCCGAGATAACCGGCCTCGACGCGGTGACGCTGCAGCCGGCGGCCGGCGCCCACGGCGAACTGACGGGGATGCTGATCGTTCACGCCTACCACCGAAGCCGGGGAAGGCAGAGGACGAAGATTCTGATCCCGGACACGGCGCACGGCACGAATCCGGCGAGCGCGGCCCTGTGCGGCTACGCGCCGGTGCCGGTCCCCTCGGGCCCGGACGGCGTCATCCTCCCGGAAACGGTGGCGGCCCTCATGGACGACGAAACGGCGGGGATCATGATCACCAACCCCAACACGCTGGGGCTCTTCGAGGAGAACATGCCCGAGATCGCCAGGATCGTGCACAGCCGGGGCGGCCTGGTCTACGGCGACGGGGCGAACATGAACGCGGTGCTGGGCATGGTGCGGCCCGGGTCGATCGGCGTGGACATCCTCCATCTGAACCTCCACAAGACCTTTTCCACCCCCCACGGCGGCGGCGGCCCCGGAGCGGGTCCGGTGGCCGTAAGGAAGGACCTGTCCCGGTTTCTCCCCTCGCCCCGGATCGTCGAACGCAACGGGGTATACGCGCTTTCCGCGGACTTCCCGGAATCGGTGGGCCGCGTGGTCGCCTATCACGGCCACTTCGGCGTTCTGCTGCGGGCGTACGCCTACATTCTCAGCATGGGTCCGGATGGTCTGAAGGAGGCCAGTCGTTTTGCCGTTCTGAGCGCCAACTACATCCGGGAAAGGCTCAAGGACGTTCTGCACCCCGCCTTCGACCGCCCCTGCATGCACGAGTGTGTCTTCACGGACCGGAACCAGCAGGCGTCCGGGGTGACGACGTTGGAGATGGCCAAGCGTCTCATCGACCACGGGTACCATCCGCCGACCATCTATTTTCCGCTCGTGGTGCACGGCGCGATCATGATCGAGCCCACGGAGACGGAGACAAAGGAGGAACTCGACGGTTTCATCGAGGCGTTCCGGTCCATCGTCCGCGAGGCCGGTGAAAATCCCCAGGCGCTCAGGGAGGCGCCGTCGCGCACCAAGGTCAAGCGGCTCGACGAAACCGCGGCGGCCCGCAACCCCTGTCTGGCCGGATGAGCGCCTCACGCAAACCCTGTCCGACGGAGAGATGCCGTACCCCCGGCGCCGGAGCGCGAATCATCTCCTTTGATTTTTCGCAATATCCGTTCCCGGGCCTTCCGGGACTGCACCCTTCCGGCGTGCGGATTTCTACGCCGCCGGCTTCGGGTGGATCTGAATCCGGGGAGGAACCCCGTGGCTGAAACGACGAAGCCCAACCGACAGCAGGGGATCGCCGTCCGCAAGCCCGGATGGCTCAGCCGCCCGCTCCCTTCGGATCCGGGCTTTTCCCGGACCCGTTTCCTGCTGGACGGCGGGCGCCTCCACACGGTCTGCCAGGAGGCGCGCTGCCCCAACTGCGGCGAGTGCTTTTCTCTGGGCACAGCGGCCTTTCTGATCCTCGGGGAACGCTGCACCCGCCGCTGCCGCTTCTGCGCGGTCACCCAGGGGACGCCGGAGGGCCCTGACCCCGACGAACCCCGGCGCGTCGCGGAGGCAGCCGCCCGGATGTCCCTCGATTATGTCGTGGTCACCTCGGTGACGCGGGACGATCTGCCCGATGGCGGCGCCGGCTTCTTTGCGGAAACCATCCGCTCCCTCAGGGCCCTCCTGCCGTCGGCGCGCATCGAGGTTCTCGTTCCCGATTTCCGGGGAGACGAAGGCGCGCTTCGGACCGTTCTGGAGGCCCGTCCCGACGTTCTCAATCACAACCTGGAAACCGTGGCGCGTCTCTATCCGGAGGTCAGGCCCCAGGCGGTGTATGCGCGTTCCCTGGAACTGCTCCGGCGGACCGCCTCCCGGGCCCCGGACATCGGGGTCAAATCCGGATTGATGCTCGGCCTCGGCGAGCGGCCCGACGAGATCGAAGCGACCCTGCGCGACCTTCTCGAAGCGGGATGCCGGATCGTCACGCTGGGGCAGTACCTTCAGCCCCAAAGGGGTAGCCTCGACGTTGCCCGCTTTGTGCCGCCTTCCGAATTCGACGCATGGCGGGATGCCGCATTGCGGATGGGCTTTGACGGGGTCGCCAGCGGTCCGCTGGTGCGCAGCTCGTATCACGCCAGGGAACTGAGCGAACACGGGAGTTGAACGCCCCCGCGTTCATCGGTCAGCCCGCCAAACCGGCAGGGAGGCAAACGCCTCGCTGCTATTGGAACAGGGCGGCGATGCGGCGCTGATCGCCCGCATCGAGATAGGGGTGCATCGGGAGGCTGAAGATCCGCCGGCTGCAGTCCTCGCTCACGGGGAAGTCCCCCTTCCGATAGCCGAGACCGGCGAACGCCTTTTGGAGATGGAGGGGTATCGGGTAATAGATCGCCGTGGGTATGCCGGCCTCCTTGAGTTTCAACGTCAATGCGGACCGCGCGTCTCCGTCCCGGGCAAGAAGCGAGTACTGCGCCCAGGCGCTCCTGCTCCCTTCGGGGATCTTCGGCGTGTCGGCGAATGCGGAGAGGAGTTCGGTGTAGCGCCGTGCGACGGTCTGGCGAAGTTCAAGCTCGTCGGGAAAAATCGAAAACTTGTCCAGCAGGATCGCGGCCTGGAGGGAGTCCAGGCGGCCGTTGATCCCGATCCGGACGTTCTCGTAGCGGTCGCGCCCCTGCCCGTGGTTCCGGATGGACCGAAGGATCTCGGCCATGCGGCCGTCGCTCGTGAAGCACATGCCCCCGTCGCCGTAGCAGCCTAGAGGTTTGGCCGGGAAAAAAGAGGTGCATGCG
>JAUCQC010000237.1 GCA_030372965.1 bacterium | reverse complement strand
GCGTCCGTTGATCCTGCCGAAGAAGGGGTTCAGCCGCGGGAATGCCGCGTGCAGTCCGTCCATCTTCAGGTTCTGTATCTGGATGCGGCCGTCCCAGGAGCCGCCGGAATCGCGTCCCGGCACGCGCATCGATGCGAAAATGAAATCGCCGATGGTAAAACGCTGGACGAGTGTCTGGCCGGGCGACAGCAGTAATTCGCCGCCGAACGGGAGACCTTCGCCCGAGGGGCCCGCGTAACGGCCGCTGACGGAGACCTGCTGTCTGCCGCGCCCCTTCGTCCGGCCTTCCGCCTGGCTGTAAAACCGCTGCCGGCCGGACGGGCCGGCCTTTTCTACGGCGGTCACGGATGCCGTCCATCGGCCCGCGCCCGCCGCGGCACGGCCGTCGAGACGGATGCTGTCCGGCCGGATTTCATCCGAGAAACGCGATGCGAGCCACTCCAGGCCGGCCGCCTGCAGGTCCCATCCCGATTCTGCGCCGAATGGACGGCGGAAACTGCCGGTGACTCGGAGCCCTTCCGCGGAGCGGACGAACAGAACGCCCGCGGACTCGCGGTAGTAGGCGTCCGACTGCACCGTCATGGGCACGCCGGTCCTGGGTCGGAACACCAGGCGGGTTGACAGATTCCCGTGAAGATTCGAGATCGGACCGGACAGGTGCAGGCCGGCCTCGCAGGCAAGGCCGCTGAGCCTGTCCGCGGCAAAGGAAGGCAAAGAGCCGCGGCCGTCCCCTTCCAGCCGGATCCTGAAATCGGACGGCCGGTCCGGCGAGTCGAATCGGATGCCTCCCTCCGCGGTCAGGTTCAGGCCCTCCGGGTTCTCCGCGCTCCCGGCCATCTTCAGAACGCTGTCGGAGAGCTGAACAGTCAGGCGGAGTTTCCGGAAAGAGGTCCCGAATTCCCGGAGTCCGGAGGCCCGCACCGTCCCGCGTATGTCCGGATTCGCGACCGCTCCGGAAACGGTCACCGCGAAAGACGCGCTCTCCGCCGAGGGAACCGCCGAGGAGGATCCCATTTCCGAAAAGAAACGCTTCACGTCCAGGTCCGGACACCGCACCAGAAGACTGCACTCCGGCCGGAGCATCGAGCGGATCTCCCCCTGTATCGTCAGCCGCGAGCCGTTGAACCGTTCCACGATTCCGGACACGGCCAGGCCGTCCTTCCTGAAGCGGCCGTGCAGATTCACGCCGGAAAAACGCAGGTCCGCGCCTTTCAGGGACAGATCGCCGTTGATGTAATCCAGAAAACCGTCCAGTCCGGTCTGTTCGTCGTACCGGCATTCGCATTTGACGTGGCCGCCGCGGACTTCCGAAAAGGAGGGGATGAGCGATGCCAGATTCGAGGAGGGATCCGATTCATCCAGCCGCAGAACCAGCCGCCGGACTCTGCCGGACAGAAGTCCCAGCCGGCCGCTGAGGTCCAGATTGCGGCTTTTCGAATCGAACAGATTCCCGGACAGCCGGACGGCCGCCGAATCCGCGGGGTTCGTGATCAGGACGCCGTCCATGGCGGTGGCGACCGGCGTCCAACCGCCCGACTCGTTCTGAACCTGAATTTCGGCTCCGGCGATGGTGACGCGCTGTATGGACCCGATCGATTCCACGGTCTCGCGGTAATCGGACCACGACTTACCTTTCGACCCTGACTCGCGCCCCCCTTCGGGCCGCTTCAGCTTGAGGATGGGCCGCACGAACACGACATCGTGCGCCACTTTGCCGGGATTCAGCCTGTAGCGGATGAGGTTCCGCAGGTTGACCCCCACCTGCAGTTCCTCCATCTCCAGGATGAACGAGCGGTCCCTGGGCACGAGCGTGACGCCCTCGAGATAGACCCGTCCCCACCCGATTTTAACGCGCCGGACATCCGACCCCTCGGATAAAAAAGGCCGCACTTTTTCAAGTAGCAGCCCCTTGATTTTATCATCGGTCCTGTTGAGCTTCCAAACCCCGTAACCGCCGATGTAGCCGACGAGCAGGAGAAGCATCAGGACGAGGACCCATTTTCGCTTGCGCATGGATGGATCTGGCCCCGGGGATTGTATATCAATTAGACGTCGCGGAGACCGGCAGGTTCCCGGCAAACAGGCCGTCCTTCGGCCGGTGAACCGGCCGCCGGGTCAGGAGCGGCCGGTCGGCCGGCTCAATTGTTCGCTGACCTTGCCGAAGCGTCTCTCCCTGTTGCGGTAGCTCTCAATGGCCTCGAGCAGATCGGCTTTCCGGAAATCCGGCCACAACACGTCCGTGACGTAGATTTCCGTGTACGCCAGCTGCCAGAGCAGAAAATTGGAAATCCGGAGCTCCCCGCTTGTCCGGATCAGCAGGTCGGGATCCGGCATCCCGGCCGTGTACAGGTGATCCTGAACCGTTCCGCCGGTGATGGTTTCCGGATCCAGGAGGCCCTCCCTGACCCGGACGGCGATGCTCCGGACGGCGCGGACCAGCTCCTCGCGGCCGCCGTAATTCAGCGCGAGATTCAGGTTGAGCCCGGTGTTGGAACGCGTGGCTTCAATGGCTTTCTCCATGCCCTGCGCCGCGCCTTCCGGAAGACGGCCGAAATCGCCGATCACGGTGAGCCGCACGTTGTTCTTCACCAGGTCCGCGATTTCCTTCTGAATCGTCTTGAGCAGAAGCTTCATGAGCGCGGAAACCTCGTCCGCGGGTCTGCGCCAGTTCTCGGTCGAGAACGTGTACAGCGTCAGGACCTCGATGCCGAGTTCGCCGCACGCTTCCACGACCGCGCGCACGGAACGGATGCCTTCGTGATGACCCATGACCCTGGGCAGTCCCCGCTTTTTGGCCCAGCGGCCGTTGCCGTCCATGATGATCGCGATGTGGCGGGGATTCCCTTCCTTCGGCCCGGTCTGTCCGGAACGGGAACGGTTCATGAAGCGCTCCTGGAAAATCGATCTAAGGACCAGTCAAATTATCATTTTACGGTATGAATGTCAAGCGGTTCTTTTGGGTTGACAAACCCTTAAAAATGTTTTACTTTTACGCATCACTTGTAACCCCCGCCCCCCCAATCCGGAGCGAGCATGCCGACCCCAGAGCGAAAAAAATCCGATCCGATCCGTCTCATGAACGAACTCCGCGGCTTCCACGCCCGGATCCGGGAGGAAATCGGCAAAAAAATCGTCGGTCAGCGTTCGATCGTGGACGAACTGATCATGGCCCTCCTGTCCCGGGGGCATTGCCTGCTGATCGGCGTGCCGGGCCTCGCGAAAACCATGCTGATCGCCTCCCTGTCCGAAGTTCTGGACCTGCGTTTCAACCGCATCCAGTTCACGCCGGACCTCATGCCCTCGGACATCACGGGCTCTGAAATTCTCGAGGAGGACAGGACCACCGGCAAGAAAGTGTTCCGTTTTGTCAAGGGGCCGGTGTTTGCGAACATCGTGCTGGCCGATGAAATCAACCGCACGCCCCCGAAGACGCAGGCCGCGCTCCTGCAGGCCATGCAGGAACACGAGGTCAGCGCCGGCGGCACCACCTACCGTCTCGAAGAGCCCTTCTTCGTGCTGGCCACCCAGAATCCCATTGAGCAGGAAGGCACGTACCCGCTTCCCGAGGCCCAGCTCGACCGCTTCATGTTCAATCTGTGGATCGACTATCCGTCCGCGGGCGAGGAGGCCGAGATCGTCCGTTCCACGACCGGGGGCCTGGAGCCCGCCCTGAAACCCGTGCTGGACGGCAAAAAAATACAGGAACTCCAGGATCTCGTGCGCCGCGTTCCCGTCTCGGACGCGGTCGTGCAATACGCCGTGGATCTGGTCCGGCGCACGCGGCCTGGCTCGGACCGCTCCCCGAAATATGTGAAGGACTGGGTGAGCTGGGGCGCGGGACCGAGGGCGTCGCAGTATCTGGTGCTCGGGGCCAAGGCGAGGGCCGCGCTCGACGGCCGTGCCACGCCGGACCGGGATGACGTGTCCGCGGTGGCGCGGCAGGTTCTGCGCCACCGCGTCGTGACCAATTTCAACGCCGAAGCGGACGGCATCACCTCTCTGGAAATCATCCAGCGCCTGCTGTCGGACGGATGACGCCCAAGGACGACAGCCGCCGTTTCCTGCGGCCGGAAATCGTCTCCCGGATCTCGCGGATGGACCTGGTCGCGCGGCTCGTGGTCGAGGGCTTCATCACCGGCCTGCACCGGAGCCCGTATCACGGGTTCTCCGTCGAGTTCTCGGAACTCAGGCCCTATCTGCCCGGAGAGGCGACGCGGCACATCGACTGGAAACTCTGGGGCCGCACCGACCGCTACTACGTGAAACGTTATGAGGAGGAAACCAATCTCAAGGCCTACCTGCTGCTCGACGCCTCCGCGTCCATGGGATACTCCTCCGGATCGGTCACAAAGCTCTATTACGCCCAGGTGCTGGCCGCCAGCCTGGCCTTTCTCATGCTCCGGCAGAGGGACGCCGTGGGGCTTGTCACGTTCGATGAAAAAATCCGGTCCTTTATCCCGCCGAGGTCCATCCCCTCCTACCTGCACGTGCTGCTCGCGGAAATGGAAAGAACCGCGCCGTCCGGCGAAACCGGCATCGCGGTCCTGTTCCACCGCCTGGCCGAACGGCTGAAACGGCGCGGCCTGGTCGTCATTTTCTCCGACCTGCTGGACGATCCGGACGCGGTGCTCGCGGCGTTGAAACATTTCCGTCACCAGAAGCACGAGGTGATCGTGTTCCACATACTGGACCCGCTCGAAAAGACGCTGGACTTTCGTTCGGACACGCTCTTCGTGGATGCGGAAACCGGCGAGCGGCTCCACGCGGATCCGAGAAGCCTGGGCGACGCGTACCGCGATTCGATGCGCCTGTTCTCGGAGCGGATCAGCCGGGAATGCCGCGCCGCGGACATCGATTACGCGGCGATCGAGACGTCCCAGCCATTCGACGCCGCGCTGTTCCGCTACCTGACCCGGCGCAAGCGGATGGGAGGCTGACATGGGCCTGTTCCTCGCGTGGATGGCGCTGCTCGCCGCGGGCCTGACCGCGTACAGCCTTCTGCTCTGGAAGCGGAACCGGCTCGGATCGCGGTTCCAGGGCAGGCTGACCGTTCTCTTCCTGCTCTTCGTGCTCGTTCCGGCCGTGCCCCTGACCCTGTTCACCGCGAGCCTGCTCACGCGGAGCGCGGACATGCTCCTCCTGCCGGGCATCGGGGAGGCGCTGGATTCGTCGCTCTCCACCATCCGGCTCCAGCTCGAGGACAAGGGCCGGCGCTTCCTCGAAACCCGCCCCGATCCCGGGCAATGGACGGTCCCGCTCCTGGCCCGGGAAGGCCTCTATTCCGCGGCCGTGTACCATCGGGCCGGCGGCGGATGGCGTCCGGGGATCCGGATCGCCTCGCCGGACTGCCCGGCCGGGAAACCGTGGCCTTCCCCCGGCGCCGGACTGCCCCCGGCCGACTCCTCCGGCGCCGCGGTTCTTCTGCACGAGCTGGCCGGAAAGCCGGTTCTGACTCTCGGCCGCATGCCCGATTCCGCCACCTGGGTGACGGTCTGCTACCCCGTGCCCGGCCGCATCATCGAATCCAAGGAGCGGATCAGCCGCGCCCTGAATGTGTACAACAGCCTGAGCCTGCTCAAGGAATCCATTCTCCGCAGGAACCTCATCTGGGCCTCGGCCGTGCTGCTGGTGCTCGGCCTGTCCCTGGTCGCTGTCCGCGCGGCGCGCGGTCTTTCCGGCCGCATCAATGAACCCGTCGCCGCCCTGGTCCGGGGCATGCGGGCCGTGGCCGGGGGCGATTTCGACACGGCCGTGGACACCCGGGCCACGGACGAATTCCGCTTTCTTGTCGATTCCTTCAACCGCATGGTCGCGGACCTGAAGTCTTCGCGGGAACGACTGGTGCACGCGGAGAAAGTGGCGACCTGGAGGGAGGTGGCCAGGCGCATCTCGCACGAGATACGGAACAGCCTCACCCCCATGTCCGTCACTTTGGGCCGCATCCGGCGGCGGCTCGGGGAGGCTCCGGAAGGGGCGGAAATGATCCGCACCATGGAAGAGGAAATGGAATCCCTCCGCCGCATGGCCTCGGAGTTCTCGGAGTTCTCAAGCATGCCCCGGCCGGAACCGGCGCCCGTGCGGCCGGAAGACGCGGCCGCGTCCGCGGTCCGCCTCGCTGAATCTGCTTTTCCTGCCATCCGGTTCGTGCTCGAAACGGAACCCGGTCTCCCGGCCCTGGCCGCGGACTTCGAGCAGATCAAACGCGCGATTCACAATGTGCTGAAGAACGCGGCCGAAGCGTCCCCGGACGGCGGGCGGGTGACCCTCCGGACGGCCGTGGACCGGTCCGGGGACGGGTCCGTGGTTTTTGAAATCGAGGACAGGGGAAGCGGCATGGATCCGGACAGCCTGAAGCGCCTCTTCACCCCCTATTACACGACCAAGAAAAACGGCACGGGCCTGGGACTGGCCATTGTCGAAAAGATCGTGGTGGATCACGGGGGATCGGTCTCCGTGCGCTCCGAACCCGGCCGCGGCACGTCGATTCTTCTGCGCCTGCCACCGGCTCCGCCGGCGGGGGCCGAGGCTTGACAAACCCTTAAAATTTGTCCATATTACGGTGTCATGTACCGCGTATTCGTCGAATCCCATTTCACCGCGGCCCACAGGCTCAGGGGCTACGAGGGCCAATGCGGCCGCCTCCACGGCCACACCTGGAAGGTCCGGGTCGAAGTCGAATCCGGCCGGGTGGACGCCATCGGCATCAGCCTGGATTTCAAGGAGCTGAAGAGCCTGGTCGACGCGCCGCTGGAGAAGCTGGATCATTACCACATCAATGAAATCCCCCCTTTCGACGCGGAAAACCCGACCGCCGAAAACCTGTCCCGGTTCATCTACCGCGAAGTGAAAAGCCGCCTGCCCGAGGGCGTGACAGTGACTTCGGTCACGGTTTGGGAGTCCGAGAAATACGGCGTCGCGTATTCCGAACCCTGACATGCTCCGCGTGACCGAAATCTTCCACTCGATTCAGGGCGAATCGTCCAGGGTCGGCCTTCCCTGCGTGTTCATACGGCTCACCGGCTGCAACCTGCGCTGTTCGTACTGCGACACGGCCTATGCCTGGACGGGCGGGTCGGATTGGACGATCGAACGGGTCGTGGAACGGACGCGGTCGTTCGGATGCCGCCTCGTGGAAATCACGGGCGGCGAACCCCTGGCGCAGGGGGAGACACCCGGCCTGGCCGGCCGCCTGCTCGACACGGGTCATGAGGTGCTCGTGGAAACCAACGGCACGCTGGACATCGGCCGGTTGCCCGCGGCCGCCGTGCGGATCATGGACGTGAAATGCCCGTCCAGCGGGGAGAGCGCGAAAACCGACTGGCTGAACCTGGACCGGCTCAGGCCCGGAGACGAGGTGAAATTCGTGATTGGCGACTCCGCGGATTATGTCTGGGCGAAGGAAGTGATACGCGGAAAAGGGCTGGAGTCGCGGGCCCGTGTTCTCCTCTCCCCGGCGCACGGCCGCATGGACCGGGCCCTTCTCGCGGAATGGATTCTCGGCGACAGGCTGAACGTCCGTCTTCAGGTTCCGCTTCACAAAATCATCTGGCCGGAGGCGGACCGTGGCCGCTGAACGCAAACCCCGGGCCGTGGTTCTGCTCAGCGGGGGAATCGATTCCGCCACGGCCATGGCCGTCGCGCGGCAAAAGGGATTCGAGGTTTTCTGCCTGACCGTCGATTACGGCCAGCGTCACCGGACGGAACTGGCGTCCGCCCGGCGGGTCGCCGCGGCGCTCGGCGCGGCCCGCCACCTGGTTTTCAGGATGGACCTGTCGCCCATCGGCGGATCGGCCCTGACCTCGGGGATTTCCGTCCCCAAAGGCCGGCCCGAAAAAAAGATGGCGTCGGAAATCCCGGCGACCTATGTTCCGGCGCGCAACACCATGTTCCTGTCCGTCGCCCTGGGATGGGCCGAAACCCTCGGAATCCGCGACATCTTCATCGGCGTGAACGCGGTGGACTATTCGGGCTACCCGGACTGCAGGCCGGCCTTCATCCGGTCCTTCGAGCGGACCGCCAATCTGGCGACAAAAGCCGGGGTGGAAGGCGGCCGGTTCAGGATCCGGACGCCCCTGCTCAGGCTCTCGAAAGCGGCCATCCTGCGCAAAGCCGCTTCACTCGGCGTGCCGATGGAACTCACGCACAGCTGTTACGACCCGGATTCGAGGGGCCGCGCCTGCGGCCGTTGCGACAGCTGCGTGCTGAGGAGGAAGGGATTCCGCGAGGCGGGCATTCCGGATCCGACGCGGTACGCGGACGGAGGCACCGTCGTCCGGTCCGCCCGGCTGCCCGCGACCGACCGTCGGCAAACAAGCTCAGGATCCGGATCGAGGAGGACAAAATGAAATCCCCCGTGAAAAAGGGAACCGCCGCGATCCGCGGCGCGAAGCTCGCCGCGGTTCCGAACCAGTACCCCGGACGCGACACGGAAGTGTCGGTGACCCTGCCGGAATTCACCTGCCTGTGCCCCATCACCGGGTACCCGGACTTCGCGACCATACGCGTGAACTACATTCCGGACAAATCCATCGTGGAGCTGAAATCCCTGAAGCTGTACATCAACCGTTTTCGGGACCAGAGCCACTTTCACGAGGCGGTCACGAACCGGATTCTCGACGACCTGGTCGCCTGCGTCCGCCCGAGATGGATGGAGGTGACCGGAGACTTCAACCCGCGCGGGAACGTCAAGACCGTGGTGCGCGTCGAGCACAATGCCGGGTACCGGAAGGGTAGGACGTCGTGAAGGACGTGCAGAGCCAGGCGGACGACCGCAACATACCGATCGACCGGGTCGGGGTCAAGGGCCTCCGCTACCCGATCACGGTTCTGGACCGCGCCCGCAGGATACAGCACACCGTCGCTTCGGTCAGCATGACCGTGAACCTTCCCCACCGTTTCAGGGGCACGCATATGAGCCGGTTCGTTGAAATTCTCAGCGAACACCGCGACGCGCTCCACATCGACACCATCGGCGACATTCTCGAAAAAATGAAGGACCGGCTGGACGCCGAGGAAGCGCACATGGAAGTGGCTTTCCCGTATTTCATCGAGAAGAAAGCCCCGGCTTCCGGAACAGCCAGTCTCATGGAATACGCGTGCTCCTACGTCGGCACGCTGGGCCGCGGCCGCGACTTCATTCTCGGCGTGTCGGTTCCGGTGACCACCGTGTGCCCGTGCTCCAAGGAGATCTCGGACCGCGGCGCGCACAACCAGCGTTCCGTCGTGACGATCCGGGTCCGCTTCCGCAAATTCCTCTGGATCGAGGAGCTGGTCGAAACCGCCGAAGCCGCGGCCTCCTGCCCGATCTGGCCGCTCCTGAAACGCTCGGACGAAAAGGCGGTGACGGAACGGGGATACGATCACCCGCGCTTCGTCGAGGACGTGGTGAGGGAGGTGGCGCTCCGGCTCGACCGGGATCCGCGCATCACCTGGTACCGCGTCGAATCCGAAAACATGGAATCCATTCACAATCACAACGCGTACGCCTCGATCGAACGCAGGCCCCCGT
>JAUCQC010000236.1 GCA_030372965.1 bacterium | reverse complement strand
ACAGCGCTGTCTCGTGGGCTCGGAGATGTGTATAAGAGACAGAACCTGGAGCCTGACCTGGCAAGGCCTCGAAAAAGTCAAATATATCAACAAATATTTGAAATCATTGCGCTTATCTCATTCTTTCTCCGGGAATCAGGAGGATAATTACACAGAATCCAAGCTGACAAGCACAAAACTGACTAAAAATTTCAGGCCATTTCTCGGCATTGCCATATCCATGAAAAACGGCATCACAGGCAATATTCAATATAATAATACATCCTCTCTGACCACGACCGTGAAGGGCAGTTCTCTGGCAAGCCGGACAAAGCAACAGGCCAGCTCGATCAGTGTTTCAGGTTCTTATTCGAAACGCGGCGGCTTGCGCCTTCCGTTCATGAAAAACAAAAAGTTGGATAATAATTTGGACTTCAAGCTCTCCTTCGAGAGCAGTAATTCTGAAGATTTCAGCGCAAAAACCCTGAAATCCAAATATACCAGCACCCGGAGCCAGAAAACCTGGACTCTGGAGCCGCGCGTGGATTATTCCTTCTCCTCATCGGTCAATGGTGGCTGTTATCTGAAACTCGGCCAAAGCAAGAACTTCCAGCTGGGCACCACTAAAACGACCGCTTTCGGCATCAATTGCGTGATATCCCTGGCCGGACGATAAAATCTTGACTTTCTTCCGTATTTTCATTATAATTAAAACTGGCTTTCCGGTTTTCAGCAGAAAGTGTCTTTCTGGATATCCGGGATCGTAAAGAGACGACTGTGCCGGCCGGAATCGGCACTCTTTATCTGGTCAGCACCCCGATCGGCAATCTGGAAGACATGCCGCCGAGAGCCGTGCGCATTCTCGCCGAAGCGGATCTGGTGGCCGCGGAAGATACGAGGCACACCGGTATTCTCATGCGGCACTTCGGCATACACAACCGGCTGGAAAGCTACCACGATTATAATAAGGAAAGAACCGGCCCGCGACTCATTGAGCGCCTGCTGAAGGGGGAATCCATAGCGGTCGTCTCGGACGCCGGCACTCCGGGAATCTCGGATCCGGCGTTCAACCTCGTCCGCAGCGCCGCGGAAAACCGGATCCCCGTGGTTCCGATTCCCGGGCCAACGGCCGCCATCGCTGCTTTGTCCGTTTCGGGTCTTCCCACCGACCGTTTCGTCTTCGAAGGATTCCTTCCTGCGAAGAAGGGGCGCCGGACCCGTCTCTCGGAGCTGGCGAAAGAATCCCGGACGATCATCCTGTACGAATCGCCGCACCGGCTGATCCGGACGATGCAGGATTTGCTGGAAGCGCTGGGCGACAGGTCCGCGTCCGTCAGCCGCGAACTGACGAAGAAATTCGAGGAAACGGCCCGCGGCCGGCTCTCGGAACTGATCGCCGAGTTCTCGAACCGCAGAATTCTCGGCGAGTTCGTTCTCATCATCCACGGTCATCTGGACAGGAAAAAAACAACATGACAAAAATCGTCGACCGCGAAGCCATTCCCGATTCCCTCAAGGACGGTTACGCCCGCGCGGTCTCGCCCTTCATCCGGCTGCTCACCCGTTGGGACATGCATCCGAACACATTCACCGTTTTCGGCCTGATCGTCAGCGCCGTGGCTTCCGTCTTCATGGCCGGGGGATCCTTCCGCCTCGCGGCCGTGCTCGTGCTCCTCGCCGGCTTTTTCGACACCGTGGACGGCAAGCTCGCCCGCCAGAGCGGGAAAGTCACGAAATTCGGCGCGCTGCTGGATTCCACTCTCGACCGGTATTCCGAGGCGCTGATTTTTTTCGGCATGGCCTATTGCTTCGTCCGGCAGGAGCGGTATTTGACAACCCTGGCCGTGGCTGTGGCCCTCGGGGGCTCCCTCATGGTGAGCTACGTGCGCGCGCGCGCCGAAGGCCTGGGATTCGACTGCAAGGTCGGCGTTCTGCAGAGGCCCGAGCGCCTCATTCTGATCGCGGCCGGCGGCCTCCTCCATCCCGCGGCCCTGGTCGTGTCCGTCTGGATCATCGCGGTTCTCTCGAATGTCACCGTCTTCATCCGTCTCCGGCACGTGCTCGACGAGGAGCGCAAACGGGCCGCTTCACCGTCACCCTGAAGGGCCGGATCGATGAACCGCCTGATGCTCAAATCGAAAATTCACCGCGCCGTCGTCACCGGCGCGGATCTGTCTTATGAAGGCAGCATCGCCATCGACGAAGCGCTCATGGAGGCCGCGGATCTTCTTCCGAACGAACAGGTGCATGTCCTGAACCTGGCCAATGGAACGCGTTCCGAGACCTACGTGATCCGCGCCGGCCGGAACACCGGCGAGGTGGTGCTCAACGGCGCGCTCGCGCGTCTGGCCCAGGCCGGCGACCCGGTCATCATCCTGTCGTACACTTGGGCGGACACGGAAACCGCCCGCAGTCTCCGGCCGGTGATCGTCCACGTGGACGGTCAAAACCGGATCCGCCCCCCGAAACCCTGACCTGTCATCCAAAAGGAGGATGCCTTGATCGATAAAAACGCGAAAATCACCGAGCCCAAGGGGAAGCTGGGAGTGCTCATTCCGGGCCTGGGCGCCGTCTCCACGACCTTCATCGCCGGCGTGCAGGCGATCATCGACGGCCACACCCCTCCGTTCGGCTCCCTGACGCAGATGGGAACCATCCGTCTCGGCAAGCGCACCGAAAACCGCACGCCGATGATCAAGGATTTCGTACCCCTGGCCCGCCTGGAGGACCTGGTGTTCGGCGCCTGGGACCCCATCGAGGACGACGGTTACGAGTCGGCCCGCAAGGCCGGCGTTTTGGAGGAAAAAGACCTGCTGAAGGTGAAGCGCCGCCTGGAATCGATCAAGCCGATGAAGGCCGTATTCGACCAGAAATATGTGAAGCGCCTCAACGGCACCTGGGTGAAGAAGGGCGCCAATAAAATGGCGCTGGCCGAACAGGTCATGGAAGACATGGCTTCCTTCAAGAAGCGCGAGAACGCCGACCGGCTCCTGATGATCTGGTGCGCCTCGACCGAAATCTTCATCAAGCCGCAGGACGTGCATTCCACGATCGAAAAATTCGAGAAGGGCCTGGCCGCGAACGACGACGCGATTCCCAACTCGATGGTCTACGCCTACGCGGCCCTGAAGTCCGGAGTTCCCTTCTTCAACGGCGCCCCCAACCTGACCGTCGACGTCCCGGCGCTGATGGACCTGGCCCGGAACAACGGCGTGCCGGTGGGCGGAAAGGATTTCAAGTCCGGCCAGACCCTCATGAAGACCATTCTGGCCCCCGGTTTCAAGGCGCGCATGCTCGGGCTGAACGGCTGGTTCTCCACCAACATCCTCGGCAACCGCGACGGTGAGGTGCTCGACGATCCGGAATCGTTCAAGACCAAGGAGGAGTCGAAGCTCTCCGTCCTGGAATACATTCTGCAGCCGAAGGTCTACCCCCAGCTGTACAAGGACTTCTACCACAAGGTCCGCATCAACTATTACCCGCCCCGCGGAGACAACAAGGAATCGTGGGACAACATCGACATCTTCGGCTGGATGGGGTATCCCATGCAGATCAAGGTGAACTTTCTGTGCCGCGACTCCATTCTGGCCGCGCCCATCGTGCTCGACCTGGTGCTGTTCGGCGATCTCGCGCAGCGCGCCGGCATGCGCGGCGTCCAGGAGTGGCTGTCGTTCTATTTCAAGAGCCCCATGACCGCGCCCGGGCTGTACCCGGAACATGACATCTTCATCCAGCTCATGAAGCTGAAGAACACGCTGCGGCACATGAAGGGCGAGGAGCTGATCACGCATCTCGGTCTGGAGTATTACGATTGAGGCGACGCGGTTCCATTTTCAACATTCTCAAGACTTCGGTTCCCGCCGCCCTGGACCTGGCTTCCCAGCCCATCCTATGGCTGGTGGAGGCGGTGTTCATCGGGCGGCTCAGCGCCGCGGCGCTGGGAGGCGTGGGATTCGCCCTGCAGATCATTCTGCTGACCATCACGCTGATGCTGACATTCGTGATGGGCGCCATCATTCTCATCAACCGCCATCTCGGATCGAAAGACCGGTGGGGGGCGAACCACATACTCGGCCAGACGCTCATGTCCGGCCTGATCTTCTCGTTTTTCATCGGCCTGATCTGGTATTTCGGATCCCCGACGCTGTTCCGGATCATCCGGGAGCAGGACATGGCGAACGGGGGCGCCTCGGCCCTCTCGGGCATCGAATCCGGAATTCAGTATCTCAAGATCGTCTCTTTATTCGCGCCGGTCATCATCACGAATTTTCTGGCCGTCTCCATGATCCGCGGGGCGGGCGACACGCGCCTGTCCATGGCCATCAACATCACCATGAACCTGACCAACATCCTGCTGACGCCCATCTTCATCTACGGCCTCTTCGGCGTTCCGCGCCTGGAGGTCCGGGGCGCCGCGATGGCGGTCGGCATTTCCCATTCGCTCGGATTCATGATCACGCTCCTGTCCCTCCGAAGGCCGACGTCGACGCTGTACCTTTCCGTCCACGAGATGACGCGGCCGAACTGGAAGAGCATCAAACAGCTCTTCAGGCTCGGATTTCCGACGACGGTCGAACAGCTGGCCTGGACCGTGGGCCAGGTCATCGTCACCGGCTACGTGGCGTGGATCGGCATCTCCGCCCTGGCCGTGCATCAGGTTTTTCTGCGGATCCAGGCCGTTCTCTCGATGGTGTACATGGGCTTCAGCCTCACCGCCATGACCCACATGGGCAAAAACATCGGCGCCAACGAGCACTCGACGGCCGAGTCCATGGGCCGCATGACGCACCGGATCTCGCTCCTGGCCGTGCTGTCCATTCTGGCCCTCATGATCGCGTTCTCCGCGCCCCTGCTCCATCTTTTCATCCGGCGGGAGGACGCCATCATCCAGGACTTCGGATTCCGGACCGCGTTCATCGTGTTCTCCCTGGTCCAGGTGCCCAAGGCCATGAACACCGTCATCAGCGGGAGCCTGAGGGGCGCCGGCGACCTGAAATGGATCATGGCTGTCAACGCCGTGGCCGTTCTGCTTCTGGAGATCGGATTCAACTGGATCGGCACTTTCCTGCTCCACTGGGGTCTTGTCGGCATCTGGGCCGTGCAGGGCGTCGACGAAACGGTCAAAAGCACGATCAACTATTTCCGCTTCCGCTGCGGCAAGTGGAAGCTCATCCGCTTATAACGGAAACCGGACCAAGGACCCCGCCTCTGACAGCGGGGCATCACAGATAACTTGGATGATGGCCGCCGAAAGCGGCCGAGAATTCCACCTGTCGGAGCGGCCAGAAGCTCCATCTTCAATCATCCGGAATGACCGGGCTACTGGCCGCCCGAACAAACGCGTCAAGGGGACGATATGCAGCGCCAAACGCAGATGAAATGGAGCCTCATCCTGGTCCTGACGGTTCTGGGGGCGGCCCTGCTCTGGACCAACTCGGCCCGCTCCACGGACACGTACGCCTCGATACAGAACAGCCTCGTGCCCCTGGTCAACGTGTACAAGGAGGTGAGCCGGCGGTACGTCGACCCGGTGGACTCCCAGAAGTTCCTCCGGGCCGGCATTGACGGCATGCTCGAAACGCTCGATCCGTACACCAATTACATCGAGCGCGAGGACAAGGATCAGCTGGAAATCCTCACCGAGGGCAAATACGAAGGCGTCGGCCTGGTGCTCAACTACCGGAACAACGTGGTGACCGTGGCCGAGCCCCCGTTTCAGGGCACGCCGGCCGCCCGGGCGGGCCTTCGCGAAGGCGACCGGATCATCAAGGTCGGAAACCAATTGACGAAGGACCTCGGATTCGAAAAAACGGTCGGCCAGATACGCGGCCCCGCCGGCACGGAGGTGACGCTCACCATCGAGCGGGACGGCGAGCCCAAGCCCCTGGAGTTCACGCTCGTGCGGAGAAGCATCACCGTCGAGGACGTCCAATACGCCGGTTTTCTGGAAAACGGCGTCGGGTACGTGCTCCTCACCCGCTTCTCCAAAAACGCCGGGCCCGAGGTGGACCGCGCCATCCGGCAGCTGAAGGCCCGCGGCGAGCTGAACGCCCTGGTGCTCGATCTCCGCTCCAATCCGGGCGGCATGCTCGAGTCCGCCGTCGAGGTGTCCGAGCTCTTTTTGCCCAAAAACACGACGATCGTTTCGACGCGCGGCCGGACGCCCGACGCCGACCAGGAGCACCGGTCCAGGCGGGATCCGGTCTTCGGCCAGGGCCGTCTCGTCGTCCTCGTGAACGCGTTCAGCGCCTCCGCCTCAGAGATCGTGGCCGGCGCCATTCAGGACCACGATCGGGGCGTCATCATCGGCGACACCACGTTCGGCAAGGGGCTCGTCCAGACCGTGGTCCCGCTGTCCCCGGACGCGGCCCTGAAAATCACCACGGCCAAATACTACACGCCGAGCGGCCGGTGCATCCAGCGGAAGCATTATTCCGACTGGGAGGATTCCACCGACCTCGACACGGCCGCCGAGTTCCGCACGTCCTCCGGCCGGCCGGTCAGCGGCGGCGGCGGAATCATTCCGGACCTGGTCGTGCCCCTGCCCGAGGCGAGCGATTACTACTGGGATCTGCGCCGCAAATCGCTCTTCTTCAATTTCGCGGTCACCTACGCCAACACGCATCCGGCCAAGGACTCGACCGTGTCCGTCTCTTCCGACATCATTGAGGCTTTCCGAGGGTACCTGAAAGAGAAACAGTACGAATACCGGCACCCGATCGAGAAAGAGCTCACCGCCCTGAAAAACGAAAGCATCCGCAAGGGCTACGGCAACGAGATTCTCAAGAACATCGACGTGCTCGAGAAAAGTCTGGACCGCGCCGAGGAGGACATGTTCGCGAACAGCCTGGTCGACATCCGGAAAACCCTGCAGTCCGAGCTGGTGTCCAAGTATTTCGGCGTCCGCCAGCAGGTGGCGGCCGGACTCCGCGAGGACGCCACAGTCCAGAAAGCGCTTTCCGTGGTCTCGGACCGCGGATCGTACGAATCGCTATTGAAAAAGTGAACAACAACGGTTCCGCATCCAACCTTAAAAATACAATCTGAGGAGGTTATCGTATGTCCAAATACGTCTATTCCTTCGGCGGCGGAAAGGCCGACGGAAAAGCGGACATGAAGGAACTGCTGGGCGGCAAAGGCGCCAACCTGGCGGAAATGGCCAACCTGGGCATTCCGGTCCCGGCTGGGTTCACCATCACCACGGAAGTGTGCACGCATTACTACAAAAACGGCAGGAAGTATCCGAAGGAACTGGCCGGCCAGGTCAAGCTCGCCGTGACGAAGATGGAGCGGGTCATGGCCGCCAAGTTCGGCGACGTCAAAAACCCGCTTCTGGTGTCCGTCCGGTCCGGAGCGCGCAGCTCCATGCCCGGCATGATGGAAACCGTTCTGAACGTCGGACTGACCACCAAAACCATACCGGGTCTGATTCAGAAGACGGGGAACGACCGGTTCGTGTACGACGCCTACCGCCGCCTCATCATGATGTACTCGGACGTGGTGATGGAGAAAGCGGCGGGCATCGAGCCCCAGGAAGGAAAGGGCATCCGCCATCAGCTCGAACGGGAAATGGCGGCCATGAAGGCCGAACGCGGCGTCACGCAGGACACCGAACTGACGGCCGAGGACCTGAAGCGGCTGGTGGAAATCTTCAAGGCCAAGGTGCAGGACGTTCTCGGCAAGCCGTTTCCGGACGATCCGATCCAGCAGTTGTGGGGCGGAATCGGCGCCGTGTTCCAGAGCTGGAACGGCCGCCGCGCCGTGGCCTACCGCCGCATCGAGGGCATTCCGGACGAATGGGGCACGGCGGTGAACGTCCAGGCCATGGTGTTCGGCAACATGGGCGACACCTCGGCCACCGGCGTGGCCTTCACGCGCAACCCGGCCACCGGGGACAATAAATTCTACGGCGAATGGCTCGTCAACGCCCAGGGTGAGGACGTCGTCGCGGGCATCCGCACCCCGTCGCCGCTGAACGAGGACACCAAGAACGAGCAGAACCGGCACCTGTCCTCCCTTGAAACATCCATGCCCAAGACGTACCGGGAGCTCGACCGGATCCGCCTGAACCTGGAGAAACACTACCGGGACATGCTCGACATCGAATTCACGATTCAGGAAGGCCGCCTGTGGATGCTGCAGTGCCGCGTCGGAAAGCGGACCGGCACCGCGGCCCTGAACATGGCCATGGACATGCTGCAGGAGAAGCTGATCAGCGAATCGGAAGCCGTCCTGAGGCTGTCCCCGAATCAGCTGGACGAACTGCTGCATCCGATCGTGGCCCCCTCGGCTGAGAAGGCGAACGCGCCGATCGCCAAGGGCCTGCCGGCCGGTCCCGGCGGCGCCTGCGGACAGATCGTTTTCACGGCCGCCGACGCCGTGGAGTGGGCCAAGCAGGGCCGCAAGGTCCTGTTGGTCCGCGAGGAGACGAATCCCGAGGACGTTGAGGGCATGCGCGCGGCGCAGGGCATTCTCACCGGGCGGGGCGGCATGACGTCCCACGCGGCGCTGGTGGCGCGCGGATGGGGCAAATGCTGCATCGTGGGCTGCAGTTCCCTGGACATCGACGTGCACGCCAAGACCATGACCGTGGACGGCCGGACGTTCCGCGAGGGCGACACGCTCACCCTCAACGGCACCCGCGGGTACGTGTACGCGGGCGAACTGGCGATGATCAGCGCCTCCGAGAACCCGCGTTTCGTCCAGTTCATGAAGATGGTCGACAAGTTCCGCACGCTGAAGGTCCGCACGAACGCGGACACGCCCGACGACGCCCGCAAGGCGCTCGAGTTCGGCGCCCAGGGAATCGGCCTCTTCAGGACCGAGCACATGTTCTACGGCAAGAACTCCGAAGCCCCGCTGTTCTGCCTGCGCAAGATGATCCTCTCGGATTCCGAGGAGGAACGCCGCCGCGCGCTCGAAGAACTCGCCCCCTACGTCAAGCGGGACATCAAGGCCACCCTGGAGGTCATGGACGGCCTTCCGGTCACCATCCGGCTCCTCGACCCCCCGCTGCACGAATTCGTGCCGCAGGAGCCCGAAAAGCGCGCCGAGCTGGCGGCCAGCATCGGCATCTCCGCGGAGGAGCTTTCCAAGCGGGCGGACGCCCTGCACGAGTCCAATCCCATGATGGGACACCGCGGCGTCCGCCTCGGCGTGACCTACCCTGAAATCACCGAGATGCAGGTGCGCGCGATTCTCGAGGCCTCGGCCGAACTGATCCTGGAAGGCAAGAGCGTCCTGCCGGAAATCATGGTCCCGGTGGTCTGCACCGTCAAGGAGCTGGACGATCAGAAAGTCATCGTGGACAGGATCTATTCCGAAGTCTGCTCCAAGACCGGCCTGAAGAGCTTCAAGTACATGTACGGCACGATGATCGAAATTCCGCGCGCCGCCCTGACCGCGGGCAAGATCGCCGAAACCGCGGAGTTCTTCTCGTACGGCACCAATGATCTGACCCAGATGGGCTTCGGTTTCTCGCGCGACGACATCGGCGGCTTCGTGCCGGACTATGTCGACAAACGAATCCTGCCCATCGACCCGTTCCAGGTTCTGGATCAGGAAGGCATCGGAGAACTCATTCAGATCGGAATCGAGCGCGGGCGGAAGGCGCGGCCGGGACTCAAGGTCGGCATCTGCGGCGAACACGGAGGGGAGCCGTCCTCGGTGGGATTCTGCCACAAAGTGGGGATGGATTACGTCTCCTGCTCGCCCTACCGGGTGCCGATCGCGCGCCTGGCCGCGGCCCAGGCGTCGATCAAGAGCCGTCCGGCAAAGGCTGTGAAAAAAACCGCGAAGAAAACGGCGAAGAAAAAAGCAAGTGGAAAAAAGTAAACCGGTCGATTCCTGACCAGAGGGGCGCGTGCCAAACACGCGCCCCTTTTTTAATTTTTCTCCTTGACATTCCACCCGAAAATGGTAAATTGATTCCGCGACAAGGGAGGGTTCTCCCGGTGGATAATTTGTGGATTTCTCCGTAAACCCTTTCCGCGTGTCCGTCTCCCGGCGCGAACCAAAAAAGTTCCTGTGAATATTATCCGTCTCTCAAACAGGTTATCTTTCCTTTTTTAAATGGATTGACGGATGGATTCTTGTTTTGTTTTTTTAATGAACGCCTGAAGGAGCGCTTCATGTCCCTGCCTGTGGATAAGTTGGGGTTTTCTGTGGACAACCGAGACGCCAAGTCCGTGTGGGAAAAAAGCATGGCCGAGATACAGAAAACGGTCAATCCCCAGAGCTACCGGACCTGGTTCCTTCCGATCGTGCCGGTCAAGATCGAAGACCGGATGCTGACGGTTCAGGTGCCCAGCCAATTCTTCTATGAATGGCTGGAAGAGCATTACCCGAACATCCTGCGGGACGTCCTCACCCAGATCCTCGGCGAGGGGGCCAGCGTGGCGTTCACGGTGCGCCAGCGCGAAGAATCCAGGCCCGCACCGCCCCCGGCCGGCGTACGACGTTCCCCCGGAAAATTCATGGGCGATGAAACCTATCTCAACTCGCGTTACACCTTCGACACATTCGTGGAGGGAAAGGGCAACCAGTTCGCAAAGGCCGCCTGTCTCGCCGTCTCGGAGGCGCCCGGGAAAACTTCCTTCAATCCTCTGGTGATCTACGGCGGCGTCGGTTTGGGCAAGACCCATCTCATCCAGGGAATCGGCAACTTCGCCAGGGAAAAAAACACCGCCAAAAAAATCCTGTACGTTTCCAGCGAAAAATTCACGATTGAATTCATCAACGCCATCCAGAACAACCGCACCTCGGAGTTCAGCCAGATGTACCGGAACGTCGACATACTTCTGGTCGACGACATTCAGTTTTTCCTGAGCAAGGAACGCACTCAGGAGGAATTTTTCCACACCTTCAACGCGCTTCACCAGAAGGGAAAACAGATCGTTCTGTCATCCGACCGTCCGCCCAAGGAGCTCAAAGGCCTGGAGGAAAGGCTGATCTCGCGGTTCCAGTGGGGTCTGGTGACGGAGATCCAGCCCCCGGACCTCGAAACGCGCATCGCCATCCTTCAGCAGAAAGCGGGCTTCGACGGCATCGACCTTCCCATGGAGATCATCGAATTCATCGCCTCGAACATCACCACCAACATACGCGAGCTGGAAGGCTCCCTGATCAAACTGCTGGCCTACTCCTCACTGAAGGGCATGGACATCAATCTTGACCTGGCCAAGCTCGTTCTGAAGGACCTCCTGGTCGGAAAACGGAAGGACATCTCCATTGAGCAGATCCAGCGCGTGGTGTGCGAGTATTTTCAGATTCCGGACGATCTGCTGAGAGGCAAGAGCCGAAAGCAGGAAATCGCCTTCGCCCGGCAGATCGCCATGTATTTTTCAAAGGAAATGACCCGGTACTCCCTCAAGAGCATCGGCCTTCACTTCGGTGGCCGCGATCACACCACCGTGATCCACGCGGTTCAGACGGTTCAGGAGGCGCTTCGCTCCGCGGACGGAGAAACGAACCGGCTGCCGGAGACGATGGACGCGTTGCGCAAAAAAATCGAAATGGCCGTCCTGTAAGCCGGTGGAAGGACGGTGGACGGACCGTGGACGGGTTGTGGATGAAATTGACGGATGAAACCGGATCAGCGGACGCGATTTTGTTATCCACGGGTTCAACCGATTTGTCCACCTTTCTTCCACAGAAAGCAGTGTTTTTGAAATTTTTATAATT
>JAUCQC010000235.1 GCA_030372965.1 bacterium | reverse complement strand
TTCGGAACTCGTCGGCAGCGTCAGATGTGTATAAGAGACAGAAACATAATCGTGGAACCAGGATCCGGAGGGATCCCGCGGCGCCGCGGGGAACAGGATGCGTTCCGGCTTACGAATCTGGGTCACGTTCCAGTTCGTGAAGCGGAGCGGTCCTTCCCCCTCGACCGGAACCGGCCGGATTTTCTCGATGCGCTGGCGTATGGACAGGGCTGTGCCGGAGTCCGCGAGACCGATTTCGCGGACTGAACGGCCTCCGTTGAAGCGGCTGACCGGACCGGTGATCACGCACCCGTCCGGCGTCAGACGGACTTCGTGAGGCGCCCCGTCGAACCACGGGTCCGGCGGCCAGGCGCGGCCATTCACGGCCGGCCACCGCGCCTGCTCCATGGGCCAGACCTTGTCCCCCCCGAAATTCAGCCACTCCGCGGCAGCCGGAAAGGAGACGCTGTCCGGATCCCGCTGGCGGATGCCGGAAAGCGCCGGGTTCTCCCACAGCACGTTCTCTCCGTCCCGGAACCCGTAATGCAGGATGCGGCCGATGGCCGGAACGACGACGACCCTGCAGTCCGCGTTCACGATCTCCACGGAATCCTTCCAGCCGCGGTATTCAATGGCTCTGACTCTCAATGTTTTTCTCCCTGAATCCTTCCCGTGTTTGAACGTTGACACGTTCTCACGTTTGAACGTTCAAACGTTCCAACGTATGAATTTACGAACTCAAGGCGAGAAAGGAAAATAAAAAAACCGGCCCGCTTGATGGAGACGCGGACCGGCTCTGTGAGGGGTTTTCTTTGAAGAGCGTTATGAATTATCGCGTATCGATACCGGCCAGCCAGCGGGACACGTCTGAGGCCGCCTGGCGGCCGCTCCGTATGGCCCGCACCACCAGACTCGCCCCGAGCACCGCGTCGCCGGCCGCGAAAACCCCGGGATGGGTGGTCATGCCGTCAGGCCCGAGAACCAGACCGCCCCGCTCGTCCAGCCGCGCTCCGAGATGCTGGAGCAGAACACCGTGCTCCACGTGGGTGAACCCGAGCGCAAGTAGAACCAGGTCGGCTTCGATCTCGAAATCCGATTCCGGGATTTCACGGAACGACCTGCGGACGGACCCGTCCGGACCAGCCGCGCCCTGCGTCTCCCATTCCACGCGTCTGCACTGGAGCCCGGTCACTTTCCCGTTCGCTCCAGAAAAGGACATCGTGGACACCGCCCAGTCGCGTTCGCATCCCTCCTCGTGCGAGCTGGAATGCCGCATGATGTTCGGCCAGGTCGGCCAGGGATTGAACGGTTCCCGCGACTCCGGGGGCCTGGGAAGGATCTCGATCTGCCGGACGCTCTTCGCGCCCTGGCGGCGCGCCGTGCCGACGCAGTCGGATCCCGTGTCGCCTCCGCCGATGACCACGACGGCCTTGCCGGCCGCGGAGATCGGCGTGAAATGCTCCGGCGACTCCCCGGCCACCAGCCGGTTCTGCCGGGTCAGGAAATCCATCGCGAAGTGGATGCCGGACAGGGTGCGGCCCGGCACCGGAAGGTCCCGCGGCGCGGACGCGCCGGCCGCGATCAGAATGGCCTTGAAACTGCGCCGCAGATAGCGGGCGGAGACGTCCGCGCCCACGTCCACCTGCGTCTCGAAAGTCACGCCCTCCGCTTTCATCTGCTCGATCCGGCGGTCGATCATCCATTTCTCGAGCTTGAAATCGGGGATGCCGTACCGGAGCAGCCCGCCTACCCGGTCCTGCTTCTCGAATACGGTCACGTCATGCCCCGCCCGCGCGAGCTGCTGCGCGCAAGCGAGCCCCGCCGGGCCCGATCCGACAATAGCGATCCGTTTCCCCGTCCGCCGCAGGGGGATC
>JAUCQC010000234.1 GCA_030372965.1 bacterium | reverse complement strand
CTTCTGCACGAGCTCAGCCATCTCAAGCGCGGCGACCTGTGGATGCACGGTCTCTACCTGGTCCTACACGTGGTCTACTGGTTCAATCCCCTGCTGATCTGGGCGCGGCGCCAGATGAAGCACGTTCGCGAAATCTGCTGCGACCTCAGCGTGGCCGGCGTTCTGCGCGAAAAAACCCGCGGGTACCGCGACACGCTGCTGAACACCGCGAAGGACCTCCTGACCGAAAACGTCGAACCCGGGCTCGGCCTGCTGGGCGTGTTCGAGGAGCCGTTCCGCCTGGTGACCCGCCTGAAATGGCTGGAAAAGGACGTGTGGAAGCGGGGGAAGTGGATCACCGCCGCGTCCGTCGGCGCGAGCGTCTGCGCAGCGGCCGCTTTTCTGCCGATGTCGCCCGGCTCCGTGTCCCTCCTGCCGGACGATCCGGTTCGGACCATCCAATTCAGCACCGGGGGGCCCGTCATTCTCAACGTCACGGAAGGCGGCAAGGCCGAACCCGCGGACTTCCGCATCCGGATGGAGACGACGCCGGCCCGGACCGCGGTCCTTCTGGTCCGCACAGGACGCATCAATGCCCAGCTCGAAGGGGCTTTGATCGAATTGAAGGAACGCATGGAGAAGCAGGGCCTCAAACCCCGCGGGGATTTCTTCTTCCGCGTGTGGACGGACGGCCAGAAGGTGCCGGACGAACAGAGCATCTGGGAAGTGGGATGCCCGGTGTCATCGGACACCCAACCGGAACCGCCCCTCGAGATTGCGCGAATCCCTGAACTCCAGGAGGCAGTCACGAATGTGCGGGGCATGCTGACCACGGTCGGAACCTGGAAGGCATTCGTGGAGGCCGTTCAGGCCGAGGGCCTGGTTCCCGCTTTCCCGCCGGCGGTGGAAGTGTACCGGGACTGGGACGGGTCGAAGCCCTTCTGGCGGAACACCGAGATGCGGATACAGGCGCTCAGGCCTGGCGAAGGATACACCGGACTGAACGTTCAAATCCGGGAAAGGGAAGCGGTCACGGCCCTGACGCTCCCGATGTCCGGCCCATATTCCCGGCTCGAGGAGGCCAGGGATCGGATGAAGCGTTACATCCGCGAAACCGGATTGAAAACGACGAACCGCTGGTTCCGCGTTTTCTTCAGCAACCCGTCCGAGGTGACTCCTGACAAATTCCAGTGGGAGATCGGATGCGAGCTCGCGTCCCCGCCGGATGGCACGGATCTCCGCGTGGATCCGCCGTTCAGTCTCCGGCGCATGGAAAAGGACAGCCTCGCTTTCAGCGCTTTCCGGGGCCCTTTGGAAACCGAATTCCCCTATATGCCGTTTATCTGGCAAGTCGTTTTCAAGGGGCGCATGATCGGCGGAGCGCTGGGGCAGTCCTGGGAGGAGAGCCGGAAATGGGGCCGGACGGAGATCCTGAAGCAGGAGTGGTTCGTTCCCGTGACGTCGGCGCTGAATTTCTCGGAGAACATGCGGGACTTCGGCAGAGCCATGGCCCAATGGGCGGGCCGGACGGCCCTGACGGATCGAACGGATCAGGATGAACTCCGGCGGAATCAATTCGAAAACCAGAAGTCCTGGAATGACCGCTCCGGATCATCCAACGACACAACCGGAACGGTTGGCGGCCGGGAAACGGTCAAGGGGTACCGTGTTCAGCTGGTTTCCACGACCGACGAGAAAACATCACAGGAGACATGGAACGAAGCCATGTCGAAATTGAAAACCCCGGTTTACCTGATATTCGAACCGCCGTACCGCAGGATCCGCGTCGGCGACTGCCGGACACTCGATGAAGCCGAACTCCTGAAGGCGAAGGCGGTGCGGAACGGATTCACTCAAGCGAAGATCGTCCGCTCCGACGTGGCCGGCACGGTCGTTACCGGCACGGGGGACACGGAGACATCCGATTCCGCGCCCGGCTGGAAGGAAAGGCTTTCCGCATATTTCTCCGGTTTCTCAACCGGTGAGCCGTCAGAATCCGCGATCCGCATCGAACGGACGGATCCGTTCTGGGCGGTTCTCCTCCCCGCGGACGGATCCATGGCCCAGCATAAAGCGGTATTCGGAAAGCTGAAAAAGCATATGAACGCCAACGGCATTCCCGCGTCCGGCACCGCGTTCACCCGTCAGTTCTACAGCGACCAGACCGTGAACACACTGGAACTCCACTGGGAGGCGTGCTTCCCGGTGAAGGACAGCGTGACCGTAAAGCCGCCTTTCCGCTGCATCCGTGTTCCGGCCCGGGACGTCATCCGGATCCATTTCAAGAGGAACATGGACCAGAAGGCGTTGAACGTGAAACTCGCCTCATGGATGCTCCACAACGAGTACCGTCCGCAATACCCGAACGTCCTGATCTGGGTGGACGGCATGCCGGTCGGCGACCGGATTCCCGAAAGAATCGAAATCGAGGTGCCGGTGGAAAAGATGACGGAACCGTTTCCGGAGGTGAAAATCCACACCCGGACGCTCGGGGACAGGCAGGAGATCCTCCTCCCCATGACCGGAAGCTGGAAGCAGGAGGACGAGGCGGTCTCCAGACTGAACGAATTCATCCGGCGGAGCCGCATAGAGGCCCTGGACGACCCGTTCGTGCAGTATCACACCTCGCCGGAGATCACGCCTGAAAAGGAAATGGTGTGGGAAGTGGGCGTGGCGTGCAAGGGCGAAATCAGGGTTCCGGATCCGATGCGTCTCGAAAGGCGCATCGGCGGGGAAACGGCCTGCGCGTATTTCACCGGGGACCACATGGACATACCCCAGGCCGTCTGGCACAGCTATATGCTGAACCTGACGGCGAACGGCTACTTCCTTTCGGGCTATCCGAGAAAAGTGTTCCGGGAAAAACTTCCGGACGGAAAATGGAGGGTGGAGCTGGAATGGGGCGTGACGCGGTGAGCGGTCCGCCCCGGGGGTCTGAAATGGTGATTTCAAAAAAGTCAAACTTCCACGCGCCCTGAGCGAAGTCGAAGGCGCTAAGCGATCGATATTCAGCTCGCCTCGACGGAGTTTATCCTGAGCGAAGCGAAGGGCTCGGCGAGCGGTTTGAATGAGAAACTGACTTTTGGACAGCCCTGTCCTCGGATCCGCAGGAGCGACGCGCCGCGTCGCCCCCGCCTTCCCCCAAAAAAACTTACACCCTCCCGCGGGCTTCAGCCGCCCGCGGGAGGTTTTTATTTCTACGCCATCCGGTTAAAATCCAGACTTTCCAGCCGCGCGATGTCCCTGATCTTTCCCCGCACGTCCGACCGCATCGGGCACCGCACCGCGCAGTCGCGGCATTCCCCGCAGACGTTCTCCGGCCGCCTGGCCAGGGCGAGCGTCTGCCGGGCGTGTTCGAGATTCCCGTACCCGTAGGCGTACATGTAGCTCCGCATCAGAGTGGGCATGTCCAGTCCGTCCCGGCACTGACCCACGCACTGCCCGCATTGCTGGCAGAAGGGGCCGTCCGCGGGCGCGGCGGCCGAAAGCTGGAGCTCCGCCTTCTCCCCCGCCGTCAGGGACGGATCGCGCATCACGGCAACGTCCGCCGCGAGCTGTTCGTAGGTGGTGATCCCCGGAACGGCCGTGGTCACGCAGGGATTCTGTACCGCCCACTTCAGCGCGGCGCTCGCGTTGATCGGTTTGGTCTTTTCCCTGTCCCAGAACGCGCCGGCCATGGTCTTCATGGCGATGACGCCCATGCCGGCCTTCGAAGCCGCCTCCGCGGCCGACAGGATCTCCAGGCGGTTGTCCTTGCGGAAATTGAGCGCAGTCATGACCACATCGTACACGCCTGTTTCCGCGGCCGCGCGTATCGCCTCGTGCTCGAACTGGTGCGTGGCCACGCCGATGAAACGGGCCTTCCCCTCCTTCCTGATCTTCTCCATCGCTCTCAGCAGGGGCTCGAAAAACACGGATTCCCGCCGGGCCACGAAAGGCAGAAGGAAGATGTCCACGGTCTCCATTTCAAGGCGCTTCAGGCAGCCCTCGAATTTTTCCACAAAGGGTTCGGCCCTGGTCGACGCGGTCCAGACGCCGGCCTTGTGGTCGAAACCGTCCGCCATGGCGCTGGTCATGATCACGGCCGAATCGCGCTTCCGGCCCTTCACGATCCTGCCGATCATTGTCTCGTTCTGACCGTTGTAATAATACGCGGAGGTGGCGAGCAGGACGATGCCCGCGTCCAGCGCGGCGGTCACCAGAGCCGGGTCCTGGGTGTCGCCGGCTCCCATGCTCACCACCGGCAGACGGATGCCGGTCCGGCCCAGCGTCCGAACGGCCGTCGGACGGTCCCCGGTCCGGAACGGACCCGCGGACACGCCTCGGCCGCCCAGCAAGGCGAGGCCGGCCGCTCCGGCCAACCCGGTTTTGAGAAAATCCCTTCGGTTCTGCGGAGTCCTGTCCATGTAAGTCTCCTTCCATTGTGAAATCGGGACGGGATTGCACCGGTGTTCCCTATAATGATAGAATACGGTTCCGGCAAAATCAAGTGATAGTTTGTCAGCGGGCCGGAGGAACCGCGCATCCCCGGAGACGGGGGCGCGCGGAGCCGACGCATTCCGCCTTCGAAAAAGGGGCACTCCTCCGGACGTCGTCACACGCGGCCTGTCCGCCATGCGGCGGAGGACAGAAATCTGCGTGCACGTTACCACTGAACCGTCACGGGAACCGTCCCCGGACCGGGGCAAGGCCAAGTCTTCCTTGACATTCCATGGAAAAATATCTACTTTTATCGGACCTCTCCGGAGCCTGAAGCCACCCGCTTTCCGCTCGCGGACGGGTCCGGCGGCCGGCCTTCGTCCGCCCCTTCCGATCAAACCTCACCCTGGAGGTCCTCATGGAATCCCACCCTCAACGTCTGTCCGTCAAGGAAAAGATGGGATACGGCCTGGGAGACGCCGCTTCCAATTTCTACTGGCAGATGTTCATGAATTTCCTCCTCTTCTTCTATACGGACGTGTTCGGCATTTCCGCGGCCGCGGCAGGCACCATGTTCCTCGTCGTGCGCATCTGGGACACGGCAAACGACCCGATCATGGGCATGATCGCGGACCGCACGGAGAGCAAATGGGGCAAGTTCCGGCCCTGGCTGATCTGGGGCGCGCTTCCCATCGGCATCATCGGCGTGCTCACGTTCACGACCCCCGGATTCGGGATGACCGGCAAGCTCGTGTACGCCTACGTCACCTACACCCTGATGATCATGGCCTACACCGTGGTCAACATCCCCTACTCCGCGCTGATGGGCGTCATGACACCGGATTCGATGGAAAGGACCAGCCTGTCCTCCTACCGGTTCGTGCTGGCCATGGCCGCGACCTTCGTGGTGCAGGGCGCGACCCTGCCCCTGGTCAGGGCCCTGGGCGGCGAAAACCAGGCCGCCGGGTTCCAGCGCACGCTCATGGTCTACTCCGTCGCGGCCGTCGCCCTGTTCTACCTGACCTTCCGCCTGACAAAGGAGCGCGTCAAACCTCCGCAGGCCCAGAAAACGTCCCTGAAAAACGACCTCCGCGACCTGTCTCACAACGGCCCCTGGCTGGTCATGTTCCTCATCGGCATATTCGCGCTGACCTACAACTGCATCCGCAGCGGGGCCGTCATCTATTATTTCAAGTATTACGTCGGCCGGGAGTCCCTGACTTCGGCGTTCATGATGGCCGGCACCGCGGCCGTGATCGTCGGCGTCATGCTCACCAATTTCTTCGCCTCCCGGTTCGGCAAACGGAACCTCTACATCGCGCTGATGGGAATCACGACCGTGCTGACCACGCTGTTCTACTTCGTGCCCCGCGAAAACATCGTCGCCGTGTTCGCCCTGCACATCGCCATTTCCTTCTTTCTCGCCCCGACCGCACCCCTGATCTGGGCCATGTACGCGGACACCGCGGATTACTCGGAGTGGAAGTGGAAGCGCCGGGCCACCGGCCTGGTGTTCTCAGCGGCCAGTTTCGCGCAGAAAATGGGCTACACGATCGGCGGCGCCCTGGCCGGCTGGCTGCTGGCGTATTTCGGATTCAAGGCGAACGTGGTCCAGACCGAGGCGACCCAGAACGGCATCCGGCTCCTCATCAGCGTGATTCCGGCCGTGGGCAGCGCCCTGGCCGCGGCCACCGCCTGTTTCTACACGCTGGACGAGCCGTTCATGAAGCGGATCGAGGCGGATCTGGCGAAACGCCGCGCGTCCTGACCTATTGTAGGTCCGAAATGCCTCGCGAAGCGAGGCTTTCGGACACATCCTTTGGAGATAATTGTCCGATAGTCCCGGCCAGAAGACGGGCCGGAACATATCGGACCTACAAAAAGATCATTTATTTAAAAGAAGGGTTTTGTAGGTCCGAAATGCCTCGCGAAGCGAGGTTTTCGGACAGGTCAGCGTTATAAACGTCCGATAGCCCGGCATAAAAAAACATGCCGGGCATATCGGACCTACATATATCCTCCCGGGCGATTGCAGGTCCGAAATGCCGGGCCCCGGAACGGGGCGGGGCTTTCGGACAACTGGACACGAGAAAAGGAGCGGGTTATGACGCAAGATCGGACATCCTTCCCCCGCCGGGCCACCGCCGCGGCGCTCCTTCTCCTGCTCGGCCTCGCGGCCGCGGATTGCGGACCCCGTCCCCGGAACATCGACCTCACCGCGCAGAAATGGGCCGGCCGCATGATCTGCTATTCGGGATACCGCGCCGGCCAGAGCCCGCAGACGCAGACCTATCCGTCCCAGGCGGAGATTCTGGAGGACATGCGCATTCTCGAGCGCCACTGGCGGATGATCAGGACCTATGGTTCGGACCGGCACAGCGAGGATGTCCTCCAGGTGATACGGACAAATAAAATCCCGATCCGGGTCATGCTCGGCGCCTGGCTGAGCGGGTCTCCGGGCAAGGAAACCGAAAATGAGGATCAGATTCGGAACTGCATCCGGCTGGCCAACCAATACCCGGACGTGGTCGCCGCGGTCAGCGTGGGCAACGAGATACTGGTTTCCTGGTCGGACCACCGGATGACGCTCGCGGACGCGATCGCGGCCGTGGACCGCGTCCGCGATTCGGTTTCCGTCCCCGTGACCGTGGACGACGATTTCACGTTCTGGCGGGAGAAGGACGGCCGGGCCCTGGCCGAGCGCCTGGATTTCGTCGCGGTGCACACCTATCCGATGTGGGGCGGATCGGACATCGACAGCGCCATGACCCACACCGTCCGCCACGTGGAAAGCGTCCAAAAGGCGCTGCCGGGAAAAACCATCGTCATCGGCGAGGCGGGCTGGGCGACCTACACCGTCGGCCCCGCGCACGCGCCGAGAGCCGGGGACGAGGACAAGCAGGAACGGTATTTCAGGGAACTGCACGCCTGGGCGAAGGCGAACGGGATCAACGTGTTCTACTTCGAGGCGTTCGACGAGCCCTGGAAGGGCTCGGGCACCGAGGGCCACTGGGGTCTTTTTTCGGAGGGGCGTAAGGCCAAGAAGGCGATGCGGGAGTGGTATCCGGAGTTGATCTCGGACGAGCCGACGTCCCCGTCCTATGAAATGTAGGTCCGAAATAAACGTCCGATAGTTTGTAGGTCCGAAATGGCCCGCGCTTTCCAGCGGGCCTTTCGGACATCGGAGCGAGGCTTTCGGACAAGGCAAGAGGACAAGACGGTTTAAGCAATTCATTGAATGGATATCCGCCGATACCACATACCAGGGGCGGTTTTTTTCATAACATGCGTCAACCACCAACGGAAGCCGATATTCTCAAAAATGGAGAATGTCGTACTCCTGATGAATACTTTATCCGAAGTTCAGAAACACTATTCACATCATCTGTATGCCTATGTCATCCTTCCGGATCATTTTCACTTCCTTCTGGAACCGGAACAATGCACCATTTCCGCCGTCATTCAATCCCTTCGCCGCAATTTCACCTGCAATTACAAACGTCATCATCAGATAGAGGCTTCAATCACACTGGCTCAGCATCGATTTTACGATCATGTCATCCGGGATGAACGGGACATGGAGAAACATCTGGATTACATCCATTATAATCCCGTCAAACACGGTTTGACAGGGAAACCGGAAGCCTGGCCCCATTCGAGTTACCGGGATTTCGTCCGAGAAGGTCATTATGAGATCGGGTGGGGTTGGAAGGAAATCCCTGGATTACAGGGGATGAATCCTGAATGACCTTTCGTTCGGATGATTGTCCGATAGTCCCGGCCCGTTCCCGGGCCGGGACATATCGGACCTACAAACGAATGACACTCCGATAGGATGTAGGTCCGAAATGCCGAGCGAAGCGAGGCTTTCGGACTAATCCCCGAAATGAACGTCCGATAGTTCCGGCCAAGAGACGGGCCGGAACATATCGGACCTACAAGAGGTTAAACTCATGCCGCATGTTCGAGAGGCCTCCAAACACCTGAAAACCGCGGAAACCGTCACCGGCGGTTTCGTCACGATCGACGGCGAATCCTGGTACCGGATCACGAACGTCGACCGCATGCAGCCCTTTCTCGTGAGCCTGGTCAGCGGATCGGACCACTGGATGTTCGTTTCCAGCAACGGCGGCCTGACCGCGGGCCGCAGGGACCCGGACCACGCCCTATTCCCCTATGTGACGGACGACAAAATCCACGATTCCGCTGAAATCACCGGCTCGAAGACCATTGTCCGCGTGAAATCCGGCTCCCGGTCCCGGGTGTGGGAGCCCTTCTCCAGCAGGACCGCGGACGCCTTCCGCATCCAGCGGAACCTGTACAAGAACAGAACCGGCAACAAGCTGATGTTCGAGGAAATCAACCGCGATCTCGGGCTCGTGTTCCGCACCGCCTGGATGACGGGGGAACGGTTCGGTTTCATCAAGCGCTCAACCCTGGTCAACATCGGCCGGCGCGAAACCCGCCTGGAAATACTGGACGGCATGCGGAACCTGCTCCCCGACGGCCTCCAGCGCCGGTTTCAGCTCGAATACAGCACGCTCGCGGACGGATACAAGAAAAATGAACTGCTGGAAGACACCGGTCTCGGACTGTTCACCCTGAGCTCGATTCCCACGGACAAGGCCGAACCGAGCGAAGCCCTCCGCGCGACCGCGGTCTGGTGCGCGGGCCTGGTCCGGCCGAAACGCCTCCTCTCCTCCCTGCAGCTGGATGCCTTCAGGGACGGCCGGCCTCCGCGGACGGAAAAGGACATCCGGGGCGTGCGGGGCGCCTATTTCGCGGTGACCGGCTTCTCGCTCAGGCCGGATACGGGCCGCGAATGGTTTTTCGCCGCCGACGTCGGCCTGGATTCGGCCGCGGTGGCGGACCTCTGCCGGACGCTCATGCGTCCCGCCGGTCTGGCCGGGGCCATCCTGGAGGATGTCGCCGCCGGCACGGCCGGCCTCGAAGCCGTGGTGGCGGCCGCGGACGGCCGGCAGGTCACGGCCGACCGGCTCAGCGCGTCCAGGCACTTCTCGAACGTTCTCTTCAACGTCATGCGCGGCGGCATCCCGGACAACGGATACGCGATCGCCGCGTCCGACTTCCGCGTCTTCGTCGAAAAAGCGAACCGGCCTCTGGCCCGGACGGCCGCGGCCTGGTTCGGTTCCCTTCCGGAAACGATTCCGCACGGGGAGCTCCTCTCCCGGGCCGCGTCCGCCGGGGACGCCGATCTCGAACGCCTGGCCTTCGAGTATCTTCCTCTCACCTTCAGCCGGAGGCACGGCGACCCCAGCAGGCCGTGGAACCTTTTTTACATCGGCATCAAGGACCGGTTCGGCCGCAAGGTGCTGAACTACCAGGGCAACTGGCGCGACCTGTTCCAGAACTGGGAAGCGCTTGCCCGGAGTTACCCCGGTTTCACTGAAAGCATGATCGCCAAATTCGTCGACGCCTCGACGGCCGACGGATACAACCCCTACCGCGTCACCCGCGACGGATTCGACTGGGAAATTCTCGACCCGGCCGATCCCTGGTCGTACATCGGGTACTGGGGCGACCACCAGATCGTCTACCTGCTCCGGCTCCTGGACTGGTCGGACCGGGTCCATCCGGGCGCGCTGTCCGGCCTGCTCCGGCGCGAGTTCTTCACCTACGCGGACGTGCCCTACCGGATCCGGCCCTACGCAGACCTGATCCGCGACCCGGCCGACACCATCCGGTTCGACGCGGAACGGGACGGAACGGTCCGGGAGCGGGTCCGTGCGGTCGGAGAGGACGGGAAGTTCCTGACGGGGCCGGACGGGGTCCGGATCCGGGCCGGCCTGGCCGAAAAGATGCTGGTGCCGCTTCTCGCCAAGCTGGCGAATTTCATACCCGAAGCCGGCATCTGGATGAACACGCAGAGACCGGAATGGAACGACGCCAACAACGCACTGGTCGGATCGGGCGTGTCCGTGGTCACGCTGTGCCACATGCGCCGGTACCTGTCATTCTTCCGCGACTTGCTCGGCCGATCCGGCCCGGAACCGGTCCCGCTCGCGGCCGAGGTGGCGGATTGGCTAGACGCCACGCGGCAAGCTCTTGAACCGCTGTCGTCCGGCCCGGACAGGCCCATGACGGACGGACAGAGGCGCGAGGCGCTGGACCGTCTCGGAGAGGCGGCGGGTGGATTCCGATCGAAGCTGTACGCGGAAGGCCTGTCCGGGGAGAAACGCCGGACCCTGCCCGCGGACCTGTCCTCTTTCTGCGGCCTCGCGCTGGCCGCCGCGGACAGAACCCTCCGGGCCAACCGGAGGCCGGACGGGCTTTACCACGCCTACAACCTGATGACCGTGACGCCGGACGGCGGGATCTCGATCCGAAGGCTGTACGAGATGCTGGAGGGCCAGGTCGCGGTTCTGAGCTCCGGACTGCTCGACGCGGGTGAATGCGCGGACGTACTGGACGCGCTCCGGTCGAGCCGCCTCTACCGCGGGGACCAGAACAGCTACCTGTTGTATCCGGACCGCAGGCTCCCGCGTTTCACGGAAAAGAACGTCATCCCGGCCGAAGCGGTCCGGGAATCGCCGTTCCTCAGAAAATGCGCCGCGGAGAACGACCGCCGCATCGTGACGGCCGACTCGGGGGGCGTTCTGCACTTCAACGCCGATTTCCGGAACGCCGGACTCCTGCGGGCGGCTCTCGAGAATCTCGAAGGACCGGAATGGCGCGAAGCGGCCGTGAATGAAACGCCCTTCCTGCTGGATCTGTATGAACGGATGTTCGACCACAAGTCCTTCACCGGCCGTTCCGGGACGTTCTACAAGTACGAGGGACTCGGCTGCATCTACTGGCACATGGTGTCCAAGCTCTGCCTGGCCGGACAGGAAGCGGCTCTCGAAGCCATCCGCTCCGGCGCGGACCCGGCCGTCATCCGGCGGCTGAAGAAGCGCTTCCGCGAAATACGCGAAGGCATCGGCGTGCACAAGACACCCGACCGGTACGGCGCTTTCCCGACGGATCCCTATTCCCACACGCCGGGATTCGCGGGTGTTCAGCAGCCCGGCATGACCGGCCAGGTGAAGGAGGACATACTCATCCGGTTCGCTGAACTGGGGATACGGGTCGCAGGCGGGCGTCTCGCATTCGGAGGGGAACTGCTGGACCTCGCCGAATTCCTGAAAGCGCCGGAAATCTTCGAATGCCTCGGAGCGGAGGGGAACGCGGAAAAGATCGAGTTGGATGCCGGAACCCTGGCTTTCACGTTCTGCCAGGTGCCGGTGGTTCTGCACCGGTCGGCTGCGAAAAAAATCCGGATCAGGACGAAGGACGATCGGGAAATCGAAATCGCCGGCCTGGTTCTGGACCGGGAATGGAGCGAGGCTGTTTTCGGAAGGACAGGCGGGATCAGAAGATTGGACGTGTATTTGAAGGCCGGGACCTGATCCGGCTCGGATCGGCCGTATTGATATTGCCGGATGAAGGGAAAAAGGACGGGAGCCAACTCCCGTCC
>JAUCQC010000233.1 GCA_030372965.1 bacterium | reverse complement strand
TATTAACTCGGAACCCGGAACTTTGAACGCGGAACCTATTCGGTATCCCCCAGCCTGTTGATCAGCGCCGCGAGGTATCCGGCGCCGAATCCGTTGTCGATGTTCACCACGCCGATGCCCGGAACGCAGCTGGTCAGCATGGTCATGAGCGCGGACAGCCCGCCGAGGCTGGCGCCGTACCCGACGCTGGTGGGCACGGCGATCAGCGGCCTGTCCACCAGGCCGCCGACGACGCTGGGCAGCGCGCCTTCCATGCCCGCGACCACGACCAGAACGCTGGCCTTGAACAGGACGTCCCTGCGGTCCAGCAGGCGGTGCAGGCCCGCCACGCCCACGTCGAACAGTTTCTCCACGCGGCTCCCCAGGACCTCGGCCGTCAGCGCGGCCTCTTCCGCGACCGGGATGTCGGCCGTGCCCGCGGACACGACGACGACGGTTCCCCTGCTGGTGACCGGGGGCTTTTCGCCCACCAGAATGGCGCGGGCCTCGGGGAAATACCGCGCGCGGTCCGTCACGGTCCGCACGGCGTCAAAGGCCTCGGGCCAGGCCCGCATCCCGAGAATCGATCCGCCGTGTTCCTTCATCTTCAGGACGATCCCGGCGATCTGCTCCACGGTCTTGCCCTGGCAGAAGATCACTTCCGGGAATCCCTTGCGGAGAGCCCGGTGCGTGTCGATCTTGGCGTATCCGATGTCGTCGTACGGGAAGGACCTGAGACGGTTCATGGCGTCTTCCACCGGAACACGGCCGTTCCGGACGTCTTCCAGCAGATCGCGGATGGGTTCCTTGTTCATGTCCGATTCCTCAATGCTTCGTTCAGACTGCCCGTCCGGTAGCCCTCCAGATCGAGCGCCACGGTATGGTACCCGGCCGCCTTGAACCGTTTCACGATTTTAGGAAACAGACCGGGTTTCAGCGCCCGGTTCATTTCCGAGGGCGCGATTTCAATGCGGGCCATGCCGCCGTGGTCGCGCACGCGCACCTGGATGAATCCCATGTCCCGCAGAGCGGTTTCGGCCGCGTCGACGCGTCTCAATGCCCCGGCCGTGATTCGTTCGCCGTAGGGGATGCGCGTCGCCAGGCAGGCGAGCGCGGGCCGGTTCCAGGTGGGCAGTCCCCTCTTTCTGGACAGGGACCGGATCTCCCGCTTGGTCAGCCCGGCTTCGGCGAGGGGGCTGACAATCCCCAGTTCCTTCAGCGCCCTGCGGCCGGGCCTGTAATCCGAAGCGTCGTCCGCGTTCGTGCCGTCGGCCACGGTTTTCATGCCGTTTTCCGACGCCAGCCTGCGGACGGCGAGGAAAACGCCTTTCTTGCACGTGTAACAGCGGTCGGGCCGGTTGGCCAGAAACGCGCGGTTTTTCATGCTTCCGGGGTCGAACAGCAGATGACGGACCCCGATCATGCGGGTGAGTTCTTTCGCGTCCCTGATTTCCGCTTTCGAGTGGATGGCCGACGACGCGGTCACGGCCAAAACGCGGTCTTTTCCCAGCGTTTCCCCGGCAACGGACAGGAGAAAAGTCGAATCCACGCCCCCGGAATACGCGACCGCGACGCGGTCCAATTCCAGAAGGCGCTTCCGGAGCATGTCCAATTTGGTCATTTTCATGCACTTATTGATCGTTTCCGCCGATCAGAAATGTATCGAATTTATGCTGTCTCTTATACACATCTCCGAGCCCACGAGACAGCG
>JAUCQC010000232.1 GCA_030372965.1 bacterium | reverse complement strand
GTTCGGAACTCGTCGGCAGCGTCAGATGTGTATAAGAGACAGGCGCCGAATACTCGCCCAGGCTGTGACCGGCCACCGCGTCAGGAACCACGCCGCGTTCGCGCAGCAGGCGGTCCGCGATCGCGCTGTGCACGACGAGCGCGGGCTGCGTGTAGCGCGTCTGCCGGAGCGTTTCCTCGGGACCGTTGAAGGAGACGGCCGCGAGATCGAAGCCCAGCCGTTCAGCGGCGCGGCCGTACATCCCGGCCGCCCAATCGAGGGATTCGGCGAAATCGCGTCCCATGCCGACGGCCTGGGAGCCCTGCCCGGGAAACAAGAATCCGATCTTCGGCATCCGGAATCCTTCCGATCCTAGAGAACGACCACGGAGGAGGCCCAGGTGAAACCGCCGCCGAACGCGACGAGCAGGCACTTGTGCCCGGGCTGGATCCGGCCGTCCCGCCTCGCCTCGTCCATGGCGAGCGGGATGGAGGCCGAGGACGTGTTGCCGTATTCCTGCAGATTGACGACGATGCGCTCGCGCGGGATGTGCACGCGCTCGGCGATCGCCTCGATGATGCGGATATTGGCCTGGTGGGGAATCAGCCAGTCGATGTCGGTGAATTCCAGGCGGGCGAGCTTGACCGCCTTTTTCACCGCGTCGGTCATGGTGCGGACCGCGTGCTTGAAGACCTCGCGGCCCTCCATCTGGATGAAGTGGAGGCGCTGGTCCACGGTCTCGCGGGAGGCCGGCCGCGCGGTGCCGCCCGCCGGGATCCAGAGCAGTTCGGCGAGACGGCCGTCGCTTTTCGCGTAGGTGGAGAGGATGCCGCGTTTTCCGTCCGAGGGCACGAGCACCGCCGCTCCGGCGCCGTCTCCGAAGAGCACGCAGGTGGACCGGTTCTGCCAGTCCGTGACCCGCGACAGCGCCTCGGACCCGATGACGAGCACGTTCCTGTACGCGGCCGACCGGATCAGGCTGTCCCCGAGCTGGAGCGCGTAGAGAAATCCGGAACAGGCGGCCGACAGGTCGAACGCCGCGGCGTGCGTCGCGCCGAGCTTGGCCTGAACGAGACAGGCCGTGGCCGGAAAGGGGTGCTCCTGCGTGATGGTCGCGAGCACGATGCACTCGACATCCTCCGGCTTGAGGCCGGCCTCGTCGAGCGCGCGCTTCGCCGCGGCCGCAGCCAGATCGGAATTGTTTTCGTCCGCGCCGAGGATATGGCGCCTTTCGATCCCGGAACGTTCCCGGATCCACTGGTCGGAAGTCTCGACCATTTTCTCGAGGTCGAAATTCGTCAGGATTCTGTCCGGAACCGCGGTTCCGAGCCCTGCGATCATCGACCCCGGCTGAACGGGAGAATGCATTCTATCCTTTCAGTTGCCTGATCTGCGCTTCAATGCGCTGCGGAATGCCCTTTTGGGCGAGCTTGTAAGCCTCCTCCATGGCGTTTCGGATGGCGTAGGGAGTGGAGCTTCCGTGCGAGATGATGACCGTGCCCTTCACGCCCAGCAGCGGGGCCCCTCCGTACTCCTGGGAGTCGAACACCTTGATGAACTTGCGGAACTTGTGGCGCATGAGAAAGGCCCCGGCCATTCCCGCGATATTGCCCCCGATTTTCTGTTTCAGCGTCGAGGACAGCACTTTGGCCAGGCCCCCGGCGAATTTGACGAGCACGTTCCCGGTGAACCCGTCGCACACCACCACGTCGGCCTTGTTCCGGAGCACGTCGCGGCCCTCGACATTGCCGATGAAACGGATCGGAGCCGAGGCCAGCAGGCCGTGCGCCTCGACCACCGTTTCGTTCCCCTTGGCCGGCTCCTCTCCCACGCTCAGCAGGCCGACTTTGGGCTCTTCGATGTCGAAGAGCAGGTTCATCAGAATCGACCCCATGATGCCGAATTGAAGCAGGTGAACGGGCTTGCAGTCGACATTGGCGCCGCTGTCGATGAGCAGGGTCACGTCGCCCCGGCCGCGCGGCAGAAAAGCCCCGATCGCCGGCCGCATGATCCCCTCGACGGTTCTGAGCGTGAACAGGCTGGCCGCCAGCATGGCGCCCGTGTTCCCCGCGCCGACCACTCCCTGCACCCGGCCTTCCTTGTGCAGTTTCATCATCACGGCGATGGAGGAATCGGGCTTCTGGCGCATGGCCTGGGCCGGAGCCTCGTCCATGTCCACGGACTGGCTCGCGTGCACGACGGAAATCGGGAGTTCCCGGATGAACCGGTGCTTGTCCAGCTCCGCCCGGATGGTCTTTTCGTCCCCGACCAGAACGACTTCGTATCTGCCTTTGGATGAACGGGCGGCATGAACCCCGCCGGACACGATGTCGTGCGGCGCTCGGTCCCCTCCCATGGCATCCAGGGCGATTTTCATCATGTGTGTCGGGACTCCACAGGTTCGGGTGGGATCAGACTTCCCTGGGGACGGCGACCAGTTTGCCGTTGTAATACCCGCAGTTCGGGCAGGCGCGATGGGTCAGCTTGGGGTGATGACAGTGAGAGCACGTGCCGACGCCGGGCGCGGCGATTTTCTGGTGCGTGCGCCTCTTGTCCCTGCGCTGCTTCGAATGTCTGTGCTTTGGTAGGGGCACAAAAAACTCCTTTCGTGAACCGTTTTATTTGTCGAAATTCAGGTTTTTCAACGCGTCCCAGCGGCCGTCCCCGGACTCCCGCCTGCACGCGCACGGCCCCTCGTTCAGGTTTTTGCCGCACGAAGGGCAGAGACCCAGGCATGATTCGCGGCACAGAATCTTGACCGGAACCGCCAGCTGCATGGCGTCCACCGCGTCCTGGAAAACGTCTATTGTCTGGTTTTCCTGGGTGACGAAGCGAACCTCGTCCGAAATCCCGGATTCCTCGGCAGACTGACCGCTGATGAACAGGGTTTTAACCTGTCCCTGAAGCTCCTGATGCACGGGGTCGCCGCACCGGTCGCAGATGAAATCGCCCGTGCCCGCGGCGGATACATCGACGAGAAAATCCTCGCCCATCGGAGTCACATGGACGCGAATGCCGACTTCGCGGGACTGATCTCCGCCGATCCCGATCCGAAACTCGGGACGGTTGGATTTAAACTCGAAATCCTGGATTCCCCTGCGGATATCAGAGAGGGAAATCCGTAATTCTCCAATTTCAAGTGAACGCAAATTTAGTCATTTCTCCGTTTTATGTCAAGCCTAAAATCGCCCCGAACGGGCTTTTGGGTCCATTTTATGGTCTATCTTGCTGTAAATACTTGTGGATAGCCATTGCCGCCTTCTTGCCCGCGCCCATGGCCAGAATCACGGTGGCTGCTCCAGTGACGATATCCCCGCCCGCGAAAACGCCTTTTTTCGAGGTTTGACCGGTCGCCTCATCCGCCACGATATATCCCCACTTATTCAATTTCAGGTCCGGCGTGGTCAGGGTCAGGAGAGGGTTCGGGCCCTGGCCTATGGCCATGATCACGGTATCGGCCTCCAGAATGTGGTTGGAGCCTGCGACCGGGACGGGTTTTTGCCTGCCGGAAGCGTCCGGCTCGCCCAATTCCATTCGGATGCATTCCAGGCCTTTCACCCAGCCGTTTTCGTCGCCCAGAATCTCGACCGGCACGGTCAGAAAAACCGGCCTGACGCCCTCTTCAAACGCGTTCTCGATTTCCTCCTCCCGGGCCGGAAGCTGTTCCCTGCCCCGCCTGTACACCAGGTGTACGGTTTCCGCGCCGAGCCTGAGACTGCACCGGGCCGCGTCCATGGCCACGTTTCCCCCTCCGATCACGGCCACGTTCCGGCCCACGTGAACCGGCGTGTCATATTCAGGGAAACGGTACGCTTTCATGAGGTTGACCCGGGTCAGGAACTCGTTCGAGGAATAGACCCCGTTCAGGTTTTCGCCCGGAATATTCATGAAATACGGCAGTCCGGCGCCCGTGCCGACGAAAACCGCGTCGAAACCCGTCCGGAGCAGTTCGTCCACGGTTCCGGACCTTCCGATCACGTAATTGCACCGGATCTCCACGCCCAGGCTCCGGATGAAATCGCATTCCTGCTCGACGATGGCTTTCGGCAGGCGGAACTCGGGAATGCCGTACACGAGCACGCCGCCGGGCTTGTGCAGGGCCTCGAAAACGGTCACGCGGTGGCCGAGCTTGGCCAATTCGCCGGCCGCGGCCAGTCCCGAGGGCCCGGCGCCGATGACCGCCACGCTCCTGCCCGTCGGCGAAGCCATGGACGGCCGGGTGACAGCCGGCCGCGATCCGGCCGGACCGGGACGGCTCCCCTGGCCGGCCGCGGTTTCCCGGTCCGCGGCATAACGCTCGAGCCTGCCGATGGCCACGGGCTGGCCCTTTTTACCCAGGATGCAGAGCTTTTCGCACTGCTCCTCCTGGGGGCACACACGGCCGCACACGGCGGGCAGGCTGTTTTTCAGCTTGAGCGTGGCCGCGGCTCCAGCCTCGTCGCCTTCCCGGATCTGGAGGATGAAGCGCGGTATGTCGATGTCCACTGGGCAACCCTGCACACAGAGCGGGTTTTTGCACTGGATGCACCGGCCCGCCTCGCGCCGGGCATCCTCTTCCGAGTACCCCAGCGCCACCTCATCGAAGTTGCGGACGCGCACCGATGCCGGCTGTCTGGGCATGTCGACACGGCCGGTTTTCCGCGAGTCGCTCATGTCTTCAGCCCCAGCCTGCAGGCATGGTCGCGGTCCGCACGGGATTCCCGGTCCGCGTACATCCGCGAGCGCTTCAGAAGTTCGCCGAACTCCACCTGATGGCCGTCGAATTCCGGCCCGTCGACACAGACGAATTTCACCTTGCCGCCGACCGTGATGCGGCATCCGCCGCACATGCCGGTTCCGTCCACCATCAGCGTGTTCAGGCTGACCACGGTGGGGATTCCGCCGGGCCGTGTGACGTCGCAGACGGCTCTCATCATGACGCCGGGACCGATGGCCCAGACGCGGTCGATCTTCACGCCGGACGCGATGAGTTCCGCGAGTTTGCCCGACACGAATCCCCGGGTTCCGGAGGAGCCGTCGTCCGTGCAGACGTGCAATTCGTCGCTGACCCGCCGGGTCTCCTCCTCAAGGATGAGCAGGTCCTTCGAGCGCGCCCCGAGAATGGAGTGCACGCGGTTCCCGGCCGCTTTCAGCGCCTTGGTGATGGGATACATGGGCGCGGCTCCGACGCCGCCGCCGACGCAGACCACGGTTCCGTAATTTTCGATCTCGGACGGCTGGCCCAGGGGACCCAGAACGTCCGTGACGCGCTCCCCCCGCTCCAGACCGCAGAGCTTCTTCGTGGACAGGCCGGCCTCCTGGATGATGAGGACGATGGTTCCCGCGGCCGCGTCGAAATCCGCGATGGTCAGGGGAATGCGCTCCGCGACTTCGTCCCTGCGGACGACGACAAACTGGCCCGGCTTCGCGTGCGACGCGATGTCCGGACAGTGCAGGTCGAACCGGACGATGCCGGGAGCGAGTGAGGTCTTACGGATGATTTCGTTCAATTGAGGCATTGTATTCTTTCCCGGTAGCCGCAGCCTTCAGGCTGCGCTCGTTCAGTTCAAAGTTCAAAGTTCAAAGTTCAAAGTTCAAAGAAAAAAAGTTCATGGTTCAAGGTAAAAGAAGTCCCGGATTTCGGATTCCGGATTGCGAATCGCTGATCAATTTTCTCCCCGCAGGAGCCGGAGCCTCCGCGCCGCATACATATTGTATCCTCTTTGAACTTTGAACTATAAACTTTGAACTCGGTATCTCTCCACCCCTTCCCTGTACAGATCCCCTCCGTGGCAGTCATTGACGACAACCAGCGGCATGTCCTCCACCTCGAGCCGGTACACGGCCTCGGGTCCGAGGTCCTCGAACGCGATCAGCACGGACCGCTTCACGGTTCCGGCGTAGAGCGCGGCCGCTCCGCCGGTCGCGGCGAAATACACGGCGCCGCAGCGCTTCATCGCCTCCACGATTTGCGGGGACCGGTTGCCCTTTCCGATCATGCCTTTCAGTCCGCGCTCGAGCAGGGGCAACGTGAACGGGTCCATGCGGTAGCTCGAAGTGGGGCCGATGGGCCCGATGACCCGGCCGGGAGCCGCGGGCACGGGGCCCGCGTAGAAGAGCACCTGCCCGGCCAGGCCGAAAGGCAGGGGTTCGTCCCGCCGTATCCTCTCGGCCATGCGCTGATGCGCGGCGTCGCGCGCCGTGTACACCGTGCCGGAGAGCAGAATCAGATCCCCGCTCCGCAGGCCCGCGGTCCCGGTCTCGCCCAGCGGCGTGCGGATCCGTTTGGCCGGGCCGGTCACAGCACGGCCTCCTTGTGCCGGGCCGCGTGGCACTGGATGTTCACGGCCACGGGCAGGCTGGCGATGTGACACGGATGCGCCTCGACGTGAACGGCCAGAGCCGTGCACCGTCCGCCGTATCCCATGGGCCCGATTCCGAGCGCGTTGACGCGTTCCAGCAGTTCCGATTCCATCTCCGCGTAATAGGGATCCGGATGCGGTTCGCCGAGAGTCCGGAGCAGGGACTTTTTGGCGAGAAACGCGCATTTCTCGAATGTCCCGCCCAGGCCGACGCCCACAATCACGGGCGGGCACGGGTTCGGACCGGACCGCCTCACCCGGTCCGCGACGAAATCCATGACACCTTCCCTTCCCGCGGAAGGGGGCAGCATTTTCACCTCACTCATGTTTTCACTGCCGCCGCCCTTGGGCGCCACGATCAGACGGACACGGTCGCCGGGGACGATCTCGCAATGCACGATCGCGGGCGTGTTGTCCCCGGTGTTGACCCGTCGCAACGGGTCGCGCACCACGGATTTGCGGAGCGGGCCGGACTGGTATCCCCGCCGGACGCCTTCCTGCACCGATTCCATGAGTCCGCCGCCGGTGAAATGCACGTCCTGGCCGATCTCGAGGAACACAACCGCGTAGCCTGTGTCCTGACACATGGCCACTTGTTTTTCGCGGGCCGCAGCCGCATTCCCCAGAACCTGCTCCAAGACGCTTTTACCCAGAGGGGATTCCTCGCGTTCCAGGCAATCCCTGAGCTTCGCGAGCACGTCCTCGCCGAGAAAGAAATTGGCCTCCACGCACAGACGCGCCACGGTGTCGGTCACGGTCTGGGTGGGCAGTTCTCGAATATTCATTCAATTCCCATAAAACAAAGGGTGCATATTATGAAAAATTACGAGAAAAATCAAGCAAGAACCGCAATCGACGCTTAAATATCAAATACTTAAGCGTATTTTTGGAATAGCCGTTTTCTTCAAACGACCGAGGCAATCCCAGTGTCCGTCCTTATGCAGGAAGAAAAAATCACCACGGAGAATCACGGAAAACACGGATTAGGATAATGTTTTTTTTAAATGCCAGTCTTTATAATTCCGTGTGATTTCATCCGGATTTCAGGCTTCAGCCTTTCATTCCTGATGAATGGATGAAAGGCTGAAGCCTTAATTCCGGTTCATCGATGCCTTGATGGATACCACTTTCCTCTGAAGATTCCTTTGTTTCACTCACTTGATTTTTTCTCCCCGGGTTCCCGGCTGACGACGAACAATTTCGCCTGCGCCCGGGCGACGATCACGCCGTCCCCGTCCTCCAGCGTGCCTTCCGTCCGGATGAGACGGCCCTTGTTCTCAGTGACCCTGCCCCTGGCCGTGTGACGGACGCCCGTGGAAACGGGTTTGAGGTATCGGACGGTCATCTCGCCGGTCACGGCCGCCGCATCCGCGGCGAACCGGGCGGACCAGACCATGATTTCATCCAGCACCGTGGCGGTCAGACCGCCGTGCGTCACGCCGTGATATCCCTCGAGCGTGGCGTCCGGAATGAACACTGCGACCGCTTCGCCGTTCTCATTCCGCGGCTCCAGATGGATTCCCCGCGGGTTGTCCGTTCCGCACGCGAAACAGCCGCGGTACTCGGGTTCGGGATTGCCGGTTCCGTTCATATCCGCCTTTCGTGAATATCCCCGATCGAGCGATCGGCCCGAACGGATCTGCCATAGGAACCGGACGTTCAATGATCCGGAAGGATCCGACAGGCCCGGTCCACCCTGCTCCGCTTCAATCCCGCGAGTAAAAGCCCCACCGTCGCTCCGATTTCCGCCGGCGAATCGATCACGGTCGCGCCCGCGTCGGCCAGGGCCTTCATCTTGGACCGGGCGTCGCCCCTGCCCCGGTCGATGAACGCGCCGGCATGGCCCATGCGCCTGCCCGGAGGCGCGGACGCGCCCGCGACAAACGCGAAAACCGGCTTGGGGAAGCCGGAGCGGATCAGGTCCGCGGCCTCTTCCTCCTGGCACCCGCCGATTTCCCCGAGCAGCAGGACCGCTTCGGTGTCCGCGTCCTCCGCGAACAGGGCGAGCCCTTCCGAAAGCCGCGTTCCGGGCATCGGGTCACCGCCCAGCCCGACGCAGGCCGATTGCCCGGCGCCCGCGGCCGTCATCTGGTCCACGGCCTCGTACAGCAACGTGCCGCTTCTGGACAGCACGCCCACCGGTCCGGGGGAACCGATGCCTGAAGGAATGATCCCCGCCGAACAGACGGAGGGGATGAGCACGCCCGGGCTGTTCGGTCCGATGAGGCGGACGGTCAGGCCGGCGAGCGCCTCACGGACTTTCAGCATGTCGTGCAGGGGAACCCCTTCGGTGACGCAGATCACGAGACGGAGGCCCGCCTCGGCGGCCTCGATGATCGCGGCGCCAGCCGCGGCGGGCGGCACGAATACCACGGACGCGTCCGCTCCCGTTTCGGCCGCCGCCTCACGGACGGTCGCGAAAACCGGTATGCCGTCCGGACCGGACGCGCCGGGCCTGGGGCTGGTGCCCGCGACCACGGCCGTGCCGCACGCGGCCATCCTGCGGCTGTGAAAGGAGCCCTGTCTGCCGGTGATGCCCTGGACAATCACCCTGGCGCCGGGCCCGATCAGGACAGGCATGCGTCCCGGTCTCCCCCGCGGCGCCGGAAGGACACGGCGCGGGACGCGCCGGCCTCACAACGCACGGGTCAGTATCTCCGTGATTTCCTCCGGCCCGAGGGACACGGGGTTGCCTTTCATGCTGTTCGCGCGTCCGGCTTTTTCCGCCACTGCCGGAAAATCGGATGGGCTCAGGCCCCAGGCGGACAGGCGCGGGATCCGGAACGATTCCACCAGGCCGCGCGCCCATTCGGTCCCGGCCTCCGCCTCGGCGGACGGATCGCCCGTCAGGATCCGCGCGGTCTCCGTGTACCGTTCCAGGGAACCGGCCGCATCCCGGCCTTTCCTGAGCAGGCGGATGTTCACGGCCATGGTTTCGGGAAGCAATCTGGCGCAGGCCGCGCCGTGCGGCGCGGACGTGAGTCCCCCGAGAGGGGCGGCAATGCCGTGCACGGCCCCGAGTCTGGCGTTGGCCAGGGCCATTCCCGAAAACAGGGCGGCGATGGACATGTCCAGCCGGGCCGTGATGTCCCGCCCGTCTTCGAACGCCCGCCGGAGAGAGGCCGCGGCGCGGCGCATGCCCTCGCGGCAGAGGCCGTCAACCAACGCCTGCGGCCTGACGCAGGTGAAGGGTTCGATGAGCTGGGTGAGCGCGTCCAGTCCGGACGCGGCCGTCACCGGCGGCGGGCAGGACAGGGTCAGGCCCGGATCCACGATCGCGACACGCGGCATCATTGTCGGGCTCCGGAGGCTGACTTTCACCCGATGCTCGGGAGAATGCAGGACCGCGTTGAAGGTGGCTTCGGCGCCGGTTCCGGCCGTGGTCGGCACGGCGATGACCGGCAGGCCGGGCCTCTCCAGGGGCCTGCCTCGGCCCACGACCTCCAGGTAATCGAGGGGGTCGGCCGGATGGACGGCCAGCGCGGCCGCGGCCTTGGCGCAGTCCATCGCGCTGCCGCCGCCGATGCCGGCGGCCGCGTCGCAGTCCGATTCTTTCGCCAGCCTCACCGCTTCCATCACCGCAGGGACGGACGGTTCCGAGGAGACCCTGAAAACCGAAACCCGAAGTCCCGACCCGGTCAGGCTTTCGACCGCCGCGGATTCGGCGGATTCCGGCGCTCCGGACACAAGCAGGACGGACCTGCCGAGCCTGGACGCTTCCTGTCCCAATTCTGAAACGCGCCCGATTCCGAATCGTACGGCTCCGGGCGCGATGAAATCAAACGAATCGGTCGCGAAAATCGTGTCCGGACCGGCCCGCCTTAAGTCTCCGTTCATGCGGACTTCTTGAAAAAAATATTCAATCCCTATCTCTCCGCGCCTCTCCGTGCGCCTCCGCGGTTTTCTTTAAAGAAACTCACGCCCGGAGCCACCCGGCCTCGTCCGGGAACACGGGATCGTAGTGCACGGCCCTGCGCGGCTCGGCCATCCAGTCCGCGACCGCGTCGCGCCAGGCTTTGTAATGGGCGGTTTCCTTGTGCCGGGCCGGATCCTCGGCGGTCCGGTATATCTCCACCAGGACGAAACGGGACGGATCCGCCTTTTCCTGGACCACGTCGAAGCGGATCACGCCCGGCTCCCGGCTGCTGTGCGACGCGTTCTCCAGGCTCGCCCGCCTGAAATCCTCGACACGGTCCGGCTTCACGGCCGCGTGCACGAAAGTGATCACCATGCCTGCGCCTCCGTCCGCGGGAAGCGGCGCCCCGAAAAGGGCCGCGTCACCGCTTTTGGTTCATGTCGTTGATGATGTCTTCCGCGAAATCCGGGAAATGCTTTCGGATGCAGTCCGGGCATATGCCGTGCGAGAAGGTCGCGGGAATCCGCGTTTCCACGTACGCCTCCACCTTCTCCCAGTATCCCCGGTCATTGCGCACGTTCTTGCAGTAAGAACACATCGGGATGAGGTCGCGGAGCTCACGGACATCGGACAGGGCGGCGGCCAGGTCCAGATGAACGTTCCAGTGCCGCTCGATGATCTCCGCGATGAGGTCGAGGGAGGGGTTCTCCAGACCGAGCTTTTTCGCTTCGCGGATGAGCCCGTCCAAGTGGCGGCGGTAGGCTTCCGACTGCGACGCGTCCTTCGTCTTCCGGGCGTGGAGAAGAAAAAATGCGGGAAAGGCCGGATGCAGCATGAGCCATTCGACCTGGTAGGCGAGCAGAAACGCGCCGGCGGGATCGGAAGGCAGGCCCTGTTTCAGCCTGGATTCCAGCTTCCGGTTCAGGTCCTCCAGCTCTCGGATGACGGATTCGGGCTTGTCAAAGAGGCCCGGTATGCCGCCCTCTTTCTGCGATTCGAGGAGCTTCTCCCACATCCGGACATGGGTCCGCTCCTGTTCCGCCATGTCCAGCCAGAACGGCTTCAGCCCGTCGGCCGCAGCCTGTTCCGCCAGCCGGACGTAAAACGCGACGGCCGTGTGTTCCAGGCGGATGCAGCGCTCCAGAACGCCGGTTTGGCCGGTTCCGTTCATGATCACCCCCGATTCGTGAATCCGTGGACGGGGATAATTTAGGGAACCTTTTCCAGAATGCAAAGCGATTTCACGAGGCCCGCGGGCGGGGGGCGCGGAAACCCGCGATCAGGTCGGAATGAATGGCGCCAGGCGGCCTTATCAGAGAGCGGACGGACTCAGGGCCGGTTTTCCCCGCTGGAGAAGGCGACGCGGCACGATTCGCCCTGTTCGTCGATCGCGAAAACCTCGTCGATGGTCAGGGCCGTGACCATGCCCTGGCCGTCCGCGAACGGGGAGTACTCGTTCATGGGGATTTGGAATCGGTAGAAAACATAGGTTGTGCCGGTGTCGATGGAGGCGAAGACCTCGAAAGGAAAGCCCGCCTGCGGGACCACGGGGTCCAGGCGGTCGGTGCGGAAGCGGAATGCGTGCGCCTTGGTTTCCGGGGGGCCGGAAAGCGACGCTTTTCCGCGGAACTCCAGGGCCGCGGTCTTCAGGTTCTCGGCGCGAACCCGGAATTCCAGAATATTGACCTTGCGCGCCACCAGCCCCTCCGCCGGGGGATCGATCGGAACATACCGGGTGCTCAGGTGGTCGATGCGGACGAGACGCAAATCAGGCTTGAGCTCCGGATTGCTCGGATAATGCTCGCACGCCGCCAGGCTCAGAACCGTGCAGAACAGTGTCAGGTGACGCAAGGTTTTCCTCCTTCGGCCCGGAAAAGGGAAACATTTTCCCCTTTCACCGGAAAATCAGCCGGATTCCAGGAAATTATGACTAATCCTTATCCTAATATTTTCAGTTTGTTATATCAAATGATACAATCCGAATCGAATAATCCCCTCAGAGATACAGGCAAACCGGGGGCCAGATACGTTAACACGTTGGCACGTTTGAACGTTCGAACGTGCCAACGTGTTAACGTGTTAACGTGTCAAAGTGCAGGAGAAACCAGGCAGGCTTTCGATTGACTTGATCAGCGTTTCGGAGAGAGTGTCGAGGCTGTCCGCCACGGGCCCGGAGACTTCGCGGAACAGCCCGAGCGTGCCGGGCTGAATGCCGATGATGAGAATCCGGCACGGCATTTCCCGCTCGATGTAGTCCGTGAGCACGAAGAGCGGCAGGCGGTGCGTGGAAAAAGAGATGCCGGTGATCTCGACGGGATCCGCCGCGACCACGCTTCCCGGCTCGCGGCCGAAATCCGCGCTGTCGACGATGATGAGGTGCGACGGCGCGAACCGCCGGATTTCGCCGGTTAAATTTTCGGGCGCGGTCTCGCCCATGAAGACGCGGAACAGGGACGGATCCTGAAGGGACGCGAAACGCGCCTCCAGCCTGCGGCACAGGATCATTCCCGCGGCATCGTCGCCCCGCAGGTCCGATCCCACGCCCAGAATGCCGAGCGACCGGACGTCCTTCAGGAAGGTGGGAAGCTTATTTTCCAGGGTCTGGGGCAGGGACGGGTTCCTTCGGGGACGGCTCCTCTTGCGGAGCGGCCTGGGCGGCAGAGGCCGCCGGCGGCGCGGGCGCGGCCTCGAAGAAGGCCTTGAGCTGGTCCTGGTTGTATCCCGCAAGCTCGTACCGGTCGGTCGCCTCGAGGGCGCTCTTGGGGCAGGAGTCCACGCACTGCGCGCAGTAAATGCAGCGGCCGAGGTCGAAACGCGCCTCGAAGCGCTTCTCCCCGACCTTCCGGATCTCGATCGCGTCCGCGGGGCAGTCGCGCATGCACATGCGGCACCCGATGCAGTTTTTGGCGATGAAGCCGATCTGGCCGCGGAAATTCGCGGGCATTTCGAACCGGGCGGCCGGGTACCGATGGGTGGCCGGCTTCCGGAAAACGGAGGCGATGAGGGTGCCGAACATGGCTCCGGGTCTGATCATGAAAAGAAGATCCCTTTCAGCACCAGGTTCACGATCACCTGCAGGAAGGCGACCGGCGCGAGCACCTTCCAGCAGAAGCCGATCATCTGGTCAATGCGCAGTCTCGCCACGAGCGAGCGGATGAGGGCGATCAGCGCGATGAGAAACAGAATTTTCACGAGGTACAGTCCGAATCCGGCCGCGAACCCGAGCCCCAGGCCGAAGGGCAGGAACACCGCGGCCAGAAGCGACGCGCCCGTGATCATCTCGATGTCGAACGAAAGCCGGAACCACGCGAGAAAGCGGCCGCTGTACTCGGTGAAGGCGCCTCCCACGATCTCCGTCTCGGCCTCCGGGATGTCGAAGGGGACCTTTTCCAGCTTGCCGAGCAGGGCGATCAGCGCGATGACGAACCCGGCGGCGTTCGCGGCCAGGGCCCAGGGCCTCGCCTGGAAAAACAGCGTCAGCTCCGACAGGGACCACGTGCCCGCGAGCAGGCAGGGCCCGAGAACGGCCAGAAAAAGCGGCACCTCGTACGCGTAAAGCTGGGTCAGCGTGCGCGCCGATCCGAGCAGGGCGTACACGGATTTCGACGTATACCCGCCGAGAAAGTAGGTGAAGGTCGGAATGGTCAGCAGGTACAGCACGACGATCGCGTCGCCGCTGAACGCGTGCAGGGCGGACGTCCCCCACAGCGGAATGTAGAAGAACGCGGTCACCACGGCGGTCAGCGCGAACACCGGCATGAGCCTGAAAAGCCCGCGGTCCGCGCCGTCCGGCACAAGCTCCTCCTTCGACAGGAGCTTGATGAAATCGGCCAGGGGCTGGAACCACGGCGGCCCCATGCGGTTCTGGAACCGGGCGTACAGCCTCCGGTCGATGAACTCTCCGGCCAGGCCCGCGACGGCGAGAAACAGGAGGCCCGGGAAGACGAGAATCTGGATCAGCGCAGTGCCCATTAAAGCTTCTTCATCCTTCGGGTGAGTGACCGGTTCAGTTCCGTGAAATCAACGCCCCGGCTCCGGTAGAAATCGATGCCGTGCGCCCTCAGGCGGCCCCAGTCCATCCGGTCCCGCGGCCCCGAATCCGCCCGGTCGATCTCGACGGCCCGGTCGGTGCAGGAGAAGCAGGGGTCGATGGCCGCGATGACGATGGGCATGTCGGCCAGGTTGTTGTCCCGGAGCATGTGCGAAACGGCCTGGAGGTTCGCCAGCGTGGGCGCGCGCACTTTCACGCGTTCGGGTTTTTCGGTTCCGTTCGCCTTGACGTAGTGCACGTCCTCGCCGCGGGGCGCCTCGTACCGGCTGAGCGCCTCGCCGGCCGGTATCTTGCGCGGCGCCTTGACCGTGATCGGGCCGTCGGGCATGTTCTTCACGATCTGGCGGATCATCGAGTAGCTTTCCATCAGCTCGCCGAGGCGCACCAGGGTGCGCCCGTACACGTCGCAGTGGTCGCTGGTGACGATCTTGAAATCCAGTTCGTCGTACGCGAGATACGGATCGTCCTTGCGGATGTCTCGGGCCACGCCCGACGCGCGGGCGGTCGGGCCGACCACCAGGAGCCGGAGGGCGTCCTCGTGCGTCACCACGCCCACGCCGGAAAGGCGCTTGATCACCGTGGTCTCCTCGGAGCAGACCTGAATGTAGTACTTCGTCTGCTCCTCGAGGCGGTCGACGCCCTTGAGGATGGTTTCGGCCAGGGCCGAGTCCACGTCGCGGCGCACGCCGCCCACGGTGTTCATGCTGTAATGGACCCGGTTGCCGCTGACCGCGGCCAGCAGGTCCATGACGACTTCGCGGTCCCGCCAGGAGTACATGAGCAGGGTGTCGAACCCGATCTCGTGCCCGGCCACGCCGAGCCAGAGCAGGTGGCTGTGCACGCGCTCCAGTTCGCCGACCAGCATGCGGATGTATTTGGCCCGGCGGGGCACGTCGAGCCCGGCGATCTCCTCCACGGCCTGGATGAAGGCGGTGCCGTGCGAATGCGAGCAGATGCCGCAGATGCGCTCGACGAGGTAGATGTCCTGCGTGTAGGTGCGGCCCTCCGCGCCCTTCTCCACGCCGCGGTGGTTGTATCCCATGCGCACGCTGGCGGCGGTGATCTTTTCTCCGCGCAGGGTGATGAGAAAGCTCTCGGGCTCCTTCAGGGCCGGATGCTGGGGGCCGACCGGTATCTGAACGTTTCCGAAATCAGGCATGGCTCTTTCCTTCCTCCGGAGCCGGCGCCGCGTCCGCGGGCTTCCAGTCCTTGCGGAGCGGGTACTGCCCCTCCGGCCATCCGTCCGGGAGCGGGTACCGCGGGCCTTCCGGCAGTCCGGTCACGACGATGCCGAGCAGGTCGACCAGCTCGCGCTCGTACGCCTCGGCGGACGGGAACCGGTCCGTGACGCTCCGCAGGACCGGCTTGTCCTTCGGCAGATGGACGCGCAGGTTGACCACCACGCCGTCGGGACGGGCCATGTGGTACAGGACGCCGAACGTCCCCGATTCAGCCTCGTCCAGGCCGGTCAGGATGAGCAGAATGGTGACGCCGAGGGATTCCACGCAGAAATCGAAAACCTCGCGGAACCGTCCGGCCGGCACGTCGACCCAGATCCTGCGGGCCCGCTGGAGGACGATTTTGTCCGCCAGCTCGGGAAAACGGCCGGACAGATCGTCGCGGAATTTTTCTTCTGGGGTCATGTTTGGGTTCCAGTCTTCGTTTGACGGCAACAGGTTGTAACAACCCGCGGCCGGAAAAGTTCCCTGATTTTGATTCCGGCCGCGGTCGCGGCCGGCTCCGGGCGCGCGGCTCCCTGGTATTGGCTCCGGGCGAGCCTATTCGGGTTCGCGACTCTCTAAAAGCGGCTCCAGGCGGCCGAACCCCGGAGTCCAACCCCGGGGAAACGGGCCGCGGCGTTCACCCGGCCGAGGCCTTTTTCGGCGGGTTCTCCAGGCTGGCGAGCAGCTTGACCACGCCGTCGATGATGGCGTTCGGGGTCACGGGACACCCGGGAATGTAGGCCGATACCGGCAGGATGCGGTCGATGCCGCCCTTGACATTGTAGAGACCCTGGAACACGCCGCCCGTGCAGGCGCAGGTCCCGACGGCCACCACGAACTTGGGCTCGGCCATCTGCTCGTAGATGCGGAGCAGGCGGTCCTCGATCTGCCGCGTCACGGGCCCGGAGGCCAGCAGGACGTCCGCGTGCCGCGGGGTGCCCTTGAGCAGGACGCCGAAGCGTTCCAGGTCATACCGCGGCGTCAGGGACGCGACGATTTCGATGTCGCACCCGTTGCACGCGCCGGAATTGAAATGGATCACCCAGGGCGACTTGACGCGCGACCACTGGACGATCCTCTGAATCGCTCCCAACGGGAATTACCTCCTCTGCAGAACGGACAGCCCGATCACCGCGCCCGCGCAGTACACCGCGGCGATGGCGAAGATGCCGGCGTTCACGGCCGGAACCGAGGCGACGGCCAGGGCCACCACGTGAAGAATCGTGAAGAAAAACGCGAACGGGAAGAACGAGCTGTAGTCCGGCTGGGCGCCGTGGCCCTTGAAATCCTCCCCGCAGGCGTATCCCTTCCCCGACCCGGACGGTTTGGGGCCCCTCCGCCTGAACGCGAGCCTGCCGCCGAGCAGGGAGAGCAGGGCCGAGACGGCGAACAGGATGCCGAACGCGACCGGGGGCGAGAGCCAGATGCTGGAGTTCATGGGCGCTTCAGCCTTTCAGGTTCCGGATCTGCCGCGAGCCCACGGAACGGGTGTTCCGGAAGACGCCGAGCACCAGCCCGCCCGCGACGACCATGATGACGACCTCGATGATGATGAGGGTGATGACCAGGGCCTGCGCCAGGTCCTGCCGGCCCGTGACCCGGCCCGCGAGGATCAGGAAAAGCGTGACACCCTTGATCATCAGCTCCAGGGCGATCATCGCCCGGATCAGGTTCGAGGTGACCAGAAGATAGTAGAGTCCGGCCGCCAGGAGAAGCGCCCCGGCGATGCCGCAGGCGTCGAAGAACGGGATTCCGGCGAGGTTCATCTGTTTTTTTCCTTGAATAGCACCACGACGCCGAAGGCCCCGGCCAGCAGCGTCACGATCTGCCCGATCAGGTCGAGGTGGCGGCCGCCCCACAGCAGGGTCCGCACGTCCCCGCCCGGATCCGGCGCGGGCGCGAAACCGGGGCTCTTCAGCCGGGCGACCAGGAGAATCGCGAGCCCGGCCAGGAGAAACGGCAGCCAGACCGTCTTGCGCAGTCTTTCCTTCCGGTGCGTCCGGATGTCCTCGGCCGTCAGCCGCTTGGTGAAGCTGATGGCCACGAAGAAGATCACGGAGATGAGGCCGGCGCACACGGACAGCTCGAACATCGCGGCGTACGGCGCGTCCAGCCGGAACATCAGAAGCGACACGGCCACGCTGACGGCCGCGAGCCCGATGACCGACATCATGAGGCGGACGCTCAGCACGGCCCACAGGGCCGCCAGCACGAGAAGCCCGAGAAGGATCAGATCCACGGTCATTCGATCACCACAGCAGTTGTTGAATGGGCGTCAGTAAAAACCGGTACACGAACGGAAAGCCGATGCCGATGGCCGCGGTCAGTCCGGCCAGGGCCAGCTGGGGCCAGAGGTAAGCGGCCCCCGCTTCGGTCACGGCCGATCCGGTTTCCGTCCCTTTGGCGAAGAACACGCGCCTCTGCATGGAGAGAAAATACGCCAGGGTCAGCAGGCTGGCGGCCAGCGCCAGAACGGCCGCGGCGTGGAACCCCGCCTGCCAGAGCGCCAGCAGGATGATGACCTTGCTCCAGAACCCGCCCAGCGGCGGGATTCCGGCCGTGGACAGCAGGCCGATCACGGCCGACAGGCTGGACCACGGCATCTGCGCCTGCAGTCCGCCCATGCGGTTCATGTCATTGTGCCCGAGCCGCGATTCGACGGCGGCCGCGTTCGAGAAGAGCAGGCTCTTGAACACGGCGTGGTTCAGCAGGTGGAACACCGCCCCGGCCAGAGCCAGCGGCGTGCGGCAGCCGAGGGCCAGGACAATGTACCCGACCTGGCTGATGCTGGAATACGCGAGCATGCGCTTGTAGTCCGACTGGCCGATGGCGGCCAGGGCGCCGGCGTAGATGGAGACGATTCCCAGCGTCATGAGCAGGGTCTGCACTTCAGGCATCATCGGGAGCACGGATCCGGTGAGCCGGATGAGCCCGTACACGCCCGTGGCCTTGGTCACGATGCCGGCCAGCAGGACGGACACCGGGCCGGGCGCCGTGCCGTACGCGTCTGGCAGCCACCCGTGGAAGGGCACCATGCCGCCCTTGATGAAGAGGCCCGCCATGAAGGCCAGGCCGCCGACGCGGGCGAACTCCGGATGCGCGGACTGGAGGCAGGCGGCCCGGACTTCGGCGAAGGAGGTGCCGGCTCCCGCGAGCATGAAGAATCCGACGCCGGTGAGCATGAGCACCGTGGCCACGGTGGACATCACCAGGTACTTGAAGGCTCCCTCCAGCCCGGCCATGCCGCGGCGGAAGGCGATGAGAATGAAGGACGCCACCGAGGCGGCCTCGAAGAAGACGTACAGGGTGAACAGGTCGCCCGAAAGCGCGGCGCCGTTCATGCCGATCACGGAAACGAAGAGCAGGTTGGCGAAGTAAAACCGGTCCTTCTCGTCGGTGAACGCGGCGCGGCTCACGGCCAGGCTGGAGGCCGCGACCACCGCGATCGTGAGCAGCATGACCCAGGTCAGGCCGTCGGCCGACGTCTTGAAAACGAGGAACCCGGCCAGCGGGTCCGCGAACGGCTCTCCGCCCGACAGCATGGCCCACAGGGCGGCCGCGGCCTGGGCGGCCAGAAAGGCCAGACCCGCGCCGAAAGACACGGCCTGGCCGACGCCCCGCTTCCACGGCAGGTTGAAGAGCATCAGGCAGACGAGGGGCACCAGTATCAGAAGGGACTGCAAGGACGCGACTCCTGTTTTTCGGAGGAACGGGTTTCCGTCCGGTTCAGCGGAACATCCACCAGGCCGCGGCCGCGAGGCCCGCCATGGACCAGAGGACGTAGGCCGTGTAGGCGCCGGACTGCAGCCTGCGCGTTCCGGCCGAGAGCGTTTTAGCCGCGGACACGGACACGACGTCAAACAGGGCGTTCACGCCCCGGTCCGCGGCATTCAGAATCCTTGAAAGGACGCCGACAAAGGCCGTCCAGTGGTTGTAGGGATCGAACGCCTGGCGCTCGGCCCGGTCGTAGACGCCGGACAATCCGGGCGCGTGGTGGATGTGGTCGGCCGCGCCCAGACCCGCTCCGGAGCGCTTCACACCGTACCGGTGGTTCAGCAGGGCGGCCGCGAGCGCGATCAGGGTGCCGGCCACCAGCATCCAGTTCGCGGGCATGCCCGAAACGTGATGGCCGGCCAGGGCCTCCTCGCCCACCGCGGGCGCGAGAAACCGGTGCACGGGCAGTGTGTTGTAGACGCCGAACAGGACGCACAGGCCGGCGATGACGAGCGCGGGCAGGAGCATGGGCCACGGCGCCTCGCGGACGTCCCTGTGCTCGGGCTTCGCCGGGCCGAAGAAAGCCGCGTGTCCGAGTTTCAGGAAGGACGCGGCCGTGAAGAAGGAACCGAGCACCGCGGCCAGGTAGAACACCCAGTGCCGCTCGAGCGCGGCGTCGTACACCAGTTCCTTGGAGAAGAATCCGTTGAAGGGCGGCACGCCGGAGATCGAGAGGCCGAACACGACGAAGGCGGCCGCGGTCAGGGGCATGCGTTTTCCGAGACCGCCGAGCTTGCGCAGGTCCGTGGTGCCCGCCTGTTTCTCGACCATGCCCGCGGTGAGAAAGAGCCCGCTCTTGTACAGCGCGTTGTTCAGCATGTGAAAGAGGCCGCCGATCACGCCGACCGCCGAGGCCGTGCCGATGCCGAGCACCATGTACCCGACCTGGCTGATGGCGTGGTACGACAGCAGTTTCTTGTAGTCCTTCTGGATCAGGGCCATGAGCACGGCCAGCAGGATGGTCACGGCGCCGACCGTCATCAGCAGCAGCGACACCCACGACCCGGCCTGCAGGCCGTACAGGTCGAGCGACAGCCGGGCCAGGAAATAGATGCCCACGAGTTTCTCGAGCGCGCCCGGAAAGAAGGCCATGAACGGCAGGGGAGCGTCCTCGGCCGCGAACGGAATCCAGGAATGGAAGGGCATGGAGCCGGCCTTGGCCAGGCCGCCGATGGCAAGCAATAGAAAAGCCAGGGTGTTGAGACCCTCCACCGGCAGGTGGATGGAGGACATCACCAGCGACCCGGCCGCGTGCCCGGTCATGGCGATGCCGGCCATCATGCAGAGGTCCGACACGCCCACGATGACGAACATCTTGATTGCCGTGCGCCAGGCGTCCTTGCGGCCCATGGCGATGAGGCCGTACATGGATCCGAGCAGGCCCTCCCAGAAAAACAGCAGGAGCACCAGATGGTCCGCGATCACCGCGCCCGCCGCGAACCCCGCGGAGAGCATCAGGAACCCGAAGAAGTGCGGCGCGATCGATTTCCCCTTCAGGGAGGAGGCCGCGTACAGCGCCGTGCAGAAGGCGAAGAAGGACACCGCGAGCAGGATGAATCCGTTGAACGGCATGAGCCGGCAGACGAAATCGAGTCCGAAACCGGCCCAAGGCAGCGCGGCGGTCCCCTCCTTCCCGAACAGGAGGGCGGAAACGGCCAGCATGCCGGCCGTGGCGGCCAGGGACAGAACCGCGCCCGATCCCTTCCACGCTTTCGCCAGGAGGAAAATCAGGGCGCCCGCGGCCAGCGGCAGAAAAACGGGTATCAGCAGAGTCGACGGGTTCATGGCTGCGTCATTTCACCTGAGTGAAGATGGAGGATGCGATGGACTGGACCATTCCGGACGGGGCCGAGATCCAGACGCCGGCGATGAGCGAGAGGCCGGCCAGCACGGCGATCACGGCCACCATGCTCTTCGACCCCTCTTTCGCCTCCGGGTGCGAACATTCGCCGAGGAACACCAGGCGGAACACCCGGAACAGGTACATGATCGTGAGAAAGGCGCCGGCGATGAAGACCAGGGCGAGCGGCCAGCGGCCCGCCTGAACCGGGGCCGCGATCACCATGTATTTCCCGAAGAACCCGCCGAAGGGCGGAATGCCCATGACCGAGAGGCTGCAGAGCAGGAACGACACGGCCGTCACCGGCATCGTCTTGTAAAGCCCGCCGAGTTTCGTCACGTCCTTGGTGTGCGTGTTCTGCTCCACGATGCCCGCGCCGAGGAAGAGCCCGGCCTTGGCCAGGCCGTGCGTCAGGATGTAGAGCAGGCCGCCCGCCAGCCCGATTTCATTCCCCTGGGACAGGCCCAGGAAGATGAAACCGATCTGGCTGATGGTCGAAAACGCGACGATGCGCTTGAGATCCGTGTCGACCAGGGCCGCTCCCGCGGAGACCAGGGCCGAGGCCGCGGCGATCCAGCCGACCAGATCCATGGTGAAGATGTCGGCCGGAAGGCTGGCCACGAAGAGCCGGGCGTAAACGTACACGCCGATCTTGACCAGGACCGCGGCGTGCAGGAGCGCCGTGACCGGCGAGGGCGCGACGCCCGCGTCCGGCAGCCAGGTGTGGAAGGGCAGAGTCGCGGACTTGGACAGGATGCCCGCCAGAATGAGCAGAACCGCGGCGTGGGGCACGGCCGTGTTCGCGTAATGGGCCGACAGGTCGGACAGCTCGAACGAACCGGCCTCGGTGCCGAGCATCAGAAAGCCGAGGAGCATGAGCAGGGCGCCGAAACCCGTGACCAGAAAGGACTTGTCCGCCCTGAGCACGTAGAGCGGCTCGCGGAAGAACCCGATCAGCCTCCAGGAGGCGATGGCCGTGATTTCCCAGAATATATAGAGAAGAATCAGATTTCTGGAGAAGATGAGCCCCATCATGGACCCCAGGAACAGGGTCACCATGAAATAGTATTCGTTGCGGTTGTCGTAATGCGAGATGTAACGGAAGGAGTAGAGTACGATCAGACTGCTGATCAGGGACGAAACCAGGGCCATGAACACGGCCAGGCCGTCCGCGCCGACGGAGAAATTGAACCCCAGGGGAAGGCCGTAGAATACCGCCGCCCCTTCCCGGGCCGCGGGCCAGAGCAGGCAGGATCCGGCGAATGCAACGGCCACGAAAATCAGAGAGGCCGCGTTCCTCAGTTTTTCCGATGCCTTACCGAGGAGCGGCAGAAAAAGCGACCCCAGAGTGGGCACGAAAATGACGGCGAGCAGAATGGCTGAATAATTCATCTTAAAAATTCACCCGAAGCGATAATTATTCCAACAAAAAAGCCCTGTCTTTCGAAAAGACAGGGCCTGGTCAAAACGAGTTTTGACCCTCAAGGAATACGTGCATTCCCTTTTGACCTTCCCGCCTCACAATTGCCTGTCTTTGTTTTTCCGAGTATGTTGTTGGCGCCCTGACGGGCGCGTCCGCCATAAAAAAATGGCGGGACCGACGGGACTCGAACCCGCAACCTCCGGCGTGACAGGCCGGCGCTCTAACCAAGTTGAACTACGATCCCGAACCAGAGCGAAAATTTAATCATCTTTGAGTGGAAAGTCAATGATTTTTTTACCGGATGCGGGCTTTTTCATCTCTCCACAGGCATGGGACCGAACCTTCAACCCCGGGGTCCATGGACCCCGGGGTTGAAGGTTCGGTCCCATGCCTGTGGA
>JAUCQC010000231.1 GCA_030372965.1 bacterium | reverse complement strand
GCGCTGTCTCGTGGGCTCGGAGATGTGTATAAGAGACAGTTCGTGCACCGCGTCGAACACGCGGCGCTCCTGGGGCAGGACGAACCGCCGGTACAGGTCGGGCGGTATCCGGGACGACAGCTGGTCGCCGACGCAGACAAGGTCGGCGCCGGCCTCCACCTGGGCCCTGGCGAAGGCGGCCTGTCCGCGGGCGAGGAAATCCAGAAATGCCGCGGCCCAATCCGGCCTTTCGGTCAGATCGGTCCGCATCCGGTCCGCGCCGCGCAGAATGCCGGCCAACGACAGAACCCCTTCCACCCATCCCGTCACCGGCACCTCGCCGCCGACGGATTCTCTGTAGAACCGCACCGCTTCGAGACGGTCCGAGCCCCGCCGGCCGGAGGCCGGGGACATCCGCCGCAGACGCTGAATGTCGGAGGGATCGTCGACGAGCGGCCGTTTGCACACCGGAGGGCCGTCCTCCGGGAACTCGATTTCAGCCCCGTAGTCGAAGGCTTCGCGGAACGGATCGGATGCGGTCTGCGCGCAGTCCGTTCCGAATTCGTCGAGCATCGCGAGGCCGGCCTCGCAGAGCACGCGAAAATCCGTGTAGTACGCGGAGAGGGGTTCGCCGATGAAACGGGCGGCGAATGACGTGCAGATGCTGAAATTGGGCGTCCGGTCCGGCGGTTTTCCCGTCAGCACGGCGCGCATGCGGTCCAGGGAATTCAAGGCGTCTTCCCCCGGTGCGATCGCGTCCGGGCCGTCCACCTGGGCCTCCCGGTGAACGTTGAGCAATTTATTCCGGACGCCCTCACCGGCCGGAGGATCCGTTGACGGTGAAGTCGAAATTGACGCCGAGGTGCCAAGTCACCATGTCCGTTTCGGAGCGCTTGACGTCGTATTTGAACCTACCGTTGTCCAGCGCCTCGATGGATCCTTCTTTCAAGTATTCCGCCTCGCCTCCGCGCATGGAGCGGACGCCGAGATCCACATAGACCGCGTCCAGGCCGTCCTGCCGGCCCCGTGCGACCCCGTTGTACACGCGGAACATCAATCCGCCGCCGAATCCCCATCCCCAGGCCGCGTCGTTGAAATTGTTCGAGCTGGCAATGTCGTCGTCATCGTCCCACCCCTGGTCCTCGATGCTTGTGGACGTGCTGAGCAGGTTGAAACCGCCGAGCAGGTCCACGTACGGCCGAACCGGCCCGGACTGCGGCTGGACCCGGAGAAAGAGGTCGAAGGCCATGATCGAGTTGGTCGTGGTCACGTCCACCCACACGGGCACGCTCGAAATGAGCGGTGTCTCATACGTCTCGCTTCCGTAGATCCAGAACCCGGCGGCGAATCCGACCAGAAACGGGGACTGCCCCATGCGGTAGGCGAAGTGTCCCGTTCCTCCGATGCCGATATTGTCGACATTCTCCTTGAAATCCTTCTGCGGGTAGGCCAGGGAGAAACCGCCGCCCGCCTGGAACTGCGGCTGGGCCGAGGCCGTGACGCTGAATGCCAAGAATAACAGAATCCACTTTTTCATGGGTCGCTCCTTCAGACGGTTGGAAAAGGCTGGGTTAAAAGAATACAAAAACGGCCGTTAAAGCAACATTTTTTTACGGTTTTTGACCCGTGGATTTTGTACATTAAGGTCCCGGACTCTCCGGAAAACCGGCTTGACGGTTTCCCCGGATCCGGATCATTCCCCATTTCAAGGAGCCGATCATGGCGAAAGACGATCTCTGCCCGACCTGCCAAAAGCCCGTGGGCGGCCACGGCCATCTCTGCGTGCCGGTTTCGCATGACCACGAGACCTGCGACTGGTGCGGATCCCTGATTCCCGACCAGCGCCACCTTTGCAGCGCCAAGGTCCGGGAACTGGCGTACATCTGCAACAGCTGCGGCAGGACCGCGGTCAGCCCCGATCATCTCTGCAAACCCGAGAAAATCAAATGAAGCGGCGCGACCGGGAGCTGAAAGCGGAGGGGAATTCGATGGACCGTCGCGGATTCGTCGCCCGCGCCGCGGCCGGACTTGCCGGTATCGGGCTGGCGGGCCTCGCCGGCCGGCCGCAAAACGCGGCCGGCGGGCCCTCCGTTCCGCCGCTTCAGGCCGACGCCCCCCGGAAGGAAGGCGGGTCCGCGGCCGTGAATACAGCCGAAAGCATGGTCACGCGCAGGCTGGGCAAGACCGGGGTGACGCTCCCCGTGGTCAGCATGGGCGTGATGAATTCGTCGAACCCGGACCTGGTCCGGCGCGCGCTGGAGAGCGGCGTCCGGCACCTGGACACCGCCTTCGCGTACGGCGACGGGGCGAATGAGTCCATGATCGGCCGCGTCGTCGCGGACATGAAGATGCGCGACCAGGTGGTCATCGCCACCAAGGAGCTGGTGCCGTTCCTGCGCAACGGCCTGTCCGGGAACGCCGCCCGGGACGCCATGGTCCGGCGGGTCGAGCAGAGCCTGGCGCGGCTCCGCTCGGAATACGTGGACATCGTGTACGTGCACGACGTCAGCACGGTCGAAGACGTCCGGAACGACGGGCTGATGGCGGGTCTCCGGTCGCTGAAGGAAAAGGGCAAAATCCGTTTCGCGGGATTTTCCACGCACTCCAACATGGCGGCCTGCGTCGACGCGGCGGCCGCGGACGGGTTCTACGACGTCATCCTCACGTCCTATAATTACGCGATGTCCGACGACGCCGTTCTGGAAACCGTCCTGCGGAACGCGGCCGCCAAAGGCGTCGGACTCATCGCGATGAAAACGCAGTGCGCGCAGTACTGGTACCAGGGCATGGAGCCCGAGAGCCGCCGGAAGTACTACGAAGGCAAAATGATGCACAAGGCCGTGCTGAAGTGGGTGCTGCGGCATCCCTTCATCACGACCGCTGTTCCGGGCGTCTCCACGTTCCAGCAGCTCGACGAGGATCTGTCCGTCGCCCGTGACCTGGATTACACGGCCGAGGAGCGGAAGTTCCTGCAGGACCGGGACGTCCGGCTGTCGCTGGGCGCGTGCGTGCAGTGCGGCGCCTGTTCCGCGGCCTGCCCGGCGGGCGTGGACGTTCCCGCGCTCATGCGGACGCACCTGTACGTCTCCCGCTACGCGAATTTCGGGCAGGCGCGCAGCACGCTCGACGCGATCCCGCGGCTGTCTTCTTATACACATCTGACGCT
>JAUCQC010000230.1 GCA_030372965.1 bacterium | reverse complement strand
AATCCCTGGCCGCTTTCGCGAACACCTGCGAGGCGCAGGGCGCGGACGGCATACTCATCGGCGGCAGTCTTCTGCTGGACGACGGATTCGACAAATGCGTGGAGGCGGTCAAGAGGGCCGTCCGCATCCCGGTCATTCTTTTTCCGGGAAACGGACGCCAGCTTTCGCGGTACGCGGACGCGGTGCTGTTCATGAGCCTGGTCAGCGGAAGGAACCCCCACTTACTCATCGGCGAGCAGGTGACGTCCGCGCCCGTGATCCGGGCCATGGGCCTGGAACCCGTTTCCATGGCCTACCTGCTCGTGGAGTCGGGGGAAACCACGGCCGCGGAATTCATGAGCGCCACGCGGCCGATTCCACGCAACAAGCCGGATATCGCGGCCGCGCACGCCCTCGCCGCGGAATACCTGGGCATGAAACTCGTGTACCTCGAGGCCGGAAGCGGGGCCAAGCAGTCCGTTCCGGAGGCCATGATCGCGGCCGTTGCCAGAACCGTGTCCGTTCCCGTGATCGTGGGCGGCGGCATCCGCGCGCCCGAAGACGCGGCGGCCAAGGTGAAGGCGGGCGCGTCCTTCGTGGTCACCGGAAACGTTCTTGAGAAGGAAGGAGGCCCGGACCGGGTCCGGAGCCTCGCGGACGCGGTCCACGCGTCCGGAGCCGCCAGAGCCGGGGTTCACGGAACCGCATGACGCGGGACAGCCGGGAATCGGAAACCCGGCGCGTCCTTCCGGAGTGTAATGACCGATGATTGATCTGCACGCCCACATTCTGCCCGGAATCGACGACGGCCCGTCCGGTTTCGAAGAGGCGCTCGCCATGATGGAAGCCGGACGCAGGGACGGCATTACGGGAGCGGTGTGCAGTTCCCACGTGCTCGACCGGTTCGACGTCACGACCGAATCGCGCCTGGCCGACGCCTTCTCGGAACTCCGGAAACGGGCCCTCCTGGCCGGCATCCGGATGGATCTCTGGCTCGGCGCCGAGATTCACATGAACGTTTCCCTCGATCCGGTTCCCCCGGCCGCGACCATCGCGGGCGGCGGCAAATACCTTCTGCTCGAACTTCCACTGAACGACATTCCCCACGACGCGGACGACAAGCTGTTTCAGCTCACGGTGGCGGGATTCGTCCCGATTCTCGCGCACCCGGAGCGGAACGCCGTGCTCGTGCAGAAGCCCGAGCACGCGTACCACCTGGTCGAGCGCGGCGTGCTCATGCAGGTCAACGCCGGGAGCCTGACGGGCGAGTTCGGGTACCGGATCCGAAGGGCCGCGGAGACCCTGCTCGACCACGGGCTGGTGCACTTCATCGGATCCGACTGCCACAATCTGCGGTCGAGGCCCATGCGTCTGTCGGACGCGTTCAGGGCCGCGGCCCGCCGGGCGGGAGAGGACACGGCCCGGGAGCTGACCGAGGGCAACCCCCGCCGGGTCGTGACCGGGGAGCCGGTCTGGACGCCCAAGCCCGTTCCGTTCACGCAGAAGAAGAGCTGGTTCCGTTTCCGTTAATCGGGCGGCCGGAAGTCCGGTCATTCTGGTACCGGTTTTTCCGGATGACCGGAGATCGGGCCTCCGGCCGCTCCGACGGGTTGAATGTTCCGTCGCGTGCGGCGCCCATCATTTAGGTTGCCTCTGACACTCCGCCGCTTTTGGCGGGGTCCTTCATAGCCCGGGAGGAAAGTGAAAGACCGTCTCCAGTACATCCGCGAACGCCTCGCCGAGAGCGCGGCCGTCAAGAGCCGGCTCGCGGAAGAGGGGGCGAAGGACATCCTCCGTGCCGCGGACATGGCTGTCGCGTGCCTGAAGGCCGGGGGGAAAATCCTGTTCTGCGGAAACGGCGGCAGCGCGGCGGACAGCCAGCACCTCGCGGCGGAGATCGTCGGGCGGTTCCGGCTCAACCGCGCCGGTCTGGCCGCTGTCGCGCTCACCACGGACACGTCGATCCTCACGGCCATGGCCAATGACTACGGATTCGAAGACGTGTTCCGCCGGCAGGTCGAGGCCCTCGGCCGCGAAGGCGATTTGCTCGTGGCCCTGTCCACCAGCGGCCGCTCGCCGGGCATCGTGAAGGCCGCGGAGCAGGCGCGCCGGTCCGGACTCAAGGTCCTCGCCATGACCGGGGAGGACCCGGGGCCGCTGGGCGCGGTCTCGGACCTCGCCTTGCGCGTTCCCTCCCGCGACACCGCCCGGATTCAGGAATCGCACATCGCCGCCGGTCACCTGATATGCTGTCTCTTATACACATCTGACGCTGCCGACGAGTTCCGAA
>JAUCQC010000229.1 GCA_030372965.1 bacterium | reverse complement strand
ATTAATAACCGTCATTTTTTTATTATTAATATGTTTTTGAGCCCTCGTCTAATAAAAAGCCACCTCCTAATTTACTTGTGATTGGGAGGTGGCCCGATTGTACCCCTGTACGGATCCGAAAGATCAGCCTTCCGGTTCCATGAAAAAGTTGACGATGATCCGGTTTTCAGGTATCAGTTTAACCACGATCACCTGGTCCTTGTATCCGGGACAGTGTGCCCGCAGGGGGATTGTGTTGGCTTTCAGTCTGAACCCATACTGGCCCCAGTCGTCCGTGTCCAGCAGGCTGTCCCCGACAAACACTTGTTTTTCATTCCAATCCCAGAGAGGCTCTTTCTGCTGTATCGTCGCGCCCGTGGCTCCGTCGTATATCGCCTTGGCGCTCGAATCGGCCCATGCGGGATTCGACCGGAAAATGACCGCGTTCTGGAACTCGCCGATGGCGCGTTTCTCCACGGCGTCGGGGCCGAGCGTGAAATCCAGCAGAACGTCGCTCCCCTTGCCCACTTCAACGGTCAGCACGGTGTCCCGGTGGTTCAGGGCGGCCCCGGTCAGCGTGTAGGTTCCCGGCGCCAGCGACGGGATGCTGAACGCGCCGGTCGAATCCGCTGTCGCGAGAAGCTTGTCCCCCTGGAACACCCACGCGGGACGGCCGACCGCCGATTGCGTCGCGCCGCTCAGAATGAATCCCCGGATCGAGCCCTTCTTGTCCTTCGATTCCGTCGGATTGTCGCAGGCGACAAACGCGGCGGCCAGGGCGGACAGGAGCAGAACCGCCGCTCCCTTGAATGTTCGAATTCGATTTTCAGTCATGATGCCGCTCCCCTTCATTTCGCCATCACCATTTTTCTTTCCGCGCTGAACGAGCGGCCCTCGGCCCGCGCCGTGATCCGGCAGATGTACACGCCGGTGGGAACCGGGGAGCCATTGTCATCCAGGCCGTTCCACTGCCGTGACCGCTCGCCGGGAACATCCGTGCCGTCGAACAGCGTGCGGACCCTGCGGCCCGCCGCGTCGTACACGGTCAGCCGGACCCGGGACAGCGCGTCCAGGCGGTACTGAATCGTGGTCGACGCGTTAAACGGATTGGGATAATTCGGTTCCAGGCTGAATCCGGCCGGGACCACGGATCCCTCCGGCCTTTCCAGCACCGGATTGGTCACGTTGGTGGAAAGCTCGATGCCCTTGTTCAGCCCGAGATTCCGGGAGTACTTCTTGTCCACATCGTTGTTCCAGTGCTCGTGCGTGCCCATGCTGGCGGGCATCGGAACCCCGTCATTGTCCGGATCGTACGTCAGGCCCGACGGCCAGTTTTGGGAATCCGCGGCCTGGTGCAGGTAATCGTCCGTGCCCGCGAAATGGGGGAACGGCCCCTTGCTGTCCGTGGCCGGCGCGCCCTCGGTCGGGTGGTCCTCGTCGAATTCCTTGTACAGAAAATCGAAGCACACGGATTCGACCGCGACCTGGTCCTGGGAGAGAAAGAGCGAATTGGGCCAGTCGTTGTTGAAGGGGGTCATTTCCCACTTGACCGCGGGATGGCCCCAGTTGACCGAGCTCCAGAGTCCGTCCACGAGGATGAGAAGCGTCTTGAGTCCCAGGTCCTTGTGTCCCATGAAGTCCACGAAGCTCCTGTAAACCCCGTATTCGCCGTTGTTGACTTCGCCCCCGCCCTCCGTGGCCGGCAGGCTGGGGTGCAGGTGCCAGGCGCCGCCCGTGAAAGCGCCGAGGGAGCCGAAATGGTTCTTGCACGCGATGGAGATGCCGGCCCTGTGGTGCTTCTTGAGGACCGGCACATTGATCAGGTAGGCCGCGTCCTGATAGGCTTTCGGCACCTTGTCTTCGAAGGATCCGTCGCTGGCGAACAGCACGGGGCTGCTCGATGCCGTGACCGCGGTCATCCCGGGCCCTGAGCCCCAGTACTTGACGTTCGGGTAAGCGGCGTGCAGCTTGTTGTACAGGGCGGAATTCATCCCGACATTCGTGTCGCCGATGTGGATGTCGGCCTGGGCCACGCCCACGACATCCACGAGCTGGCGCAGTAGGGCCAGACAGACCTGCGGGGACGTATTGATATTGGCGTCCTTGCGGGTGCCGTTGTTCAGGCCGTTGAGATTGATCTTGATCGCGAACTTTTCGCCCGCCGTGTATCCGACATCACCCTTTCCGTGCTGCTGATTATAGTAGCGGAAAAGGGCGTTCCACGCAGCCGCGTCGCTCGCCTCGCCTGTCAGCCGCTTCAGGCCGTCGGACAGCATCTGATCGACAACCGCCTGGTTGGTGTTGTCGTCCTGGTACCAGTAGTCCCCGCTCGAATTCTTGCAGGTCTCGTCCGTGGCCGCGGTGTTGTGGATCCAGGCGACCCGTCCGGGATGGATGCCCGTGCCGGTTCCCATGGGCAGGTTCGGGCCCTCCAGAGTGGACGTCAGGTTCGCGCGGATCTCGGCCGGTTTGGAGAGCTGGGAAACCAGGGCCAGGACCACGGCCGCGGACAGGGCGACGCCGGCCAGAACCTTGCGCGACTGAACCATGAACTGGCGGGATTTTTTAAAGAGAAGAACGGAGCCGAAAAGGCCCATGACCCACACGACGAATGCCGAAGCCAGGGGAGCCGCGGCCTTCATGCAGGGGTACTGCGCGCGACTTGGCTTGGGGATGACCCGGATCAGGAACCAGACCAGGGATGACAGTCCGAGAACCGGAAGGAACAAATTCTTGAAGAATTTTTTCATTGAAAACCTCCTGTGGTGAAGAAAGCCAGGGCGGCCTGTTGAGACGGGGTCGGCCGGTCCGGATGGACCGTACCCCCTCCCCGCCAGTCACTCCTTGAGTGACTTAATTTACTGATATTTATTTGGAAAACAAGGTAAAAGAATGTAAAAAAAGCATTGTAAAATATAGGCTTATAAGAAGAAAAATCTCCGAGATCTAATAACTTCAGGTAATGACAACATGAAAATAGGAATCATCATTATTTTGATAAAATTCTACAGAATGTGATTCATCAAAAATTTAAAACGTCAGACGGCCATCTTTCTCCGTTCAGTGAAATCAAGTGACCGTAAAAACAGCACCGGCGCATCCGGGCCGCCGGAAGGGAGGCGGTTGTCGGATGCGCCGGCTTTAAAGCCCCCCTATTTCAGGAGGGTCATTTTTCGCGCCCATATCCGGGGCGCACCGTCCGCCGTCAGGGTCAGGCGGCACACGTAGATTCCGCCGGCCGCGGGAATTCCCCTGTCGTCGGTTCCGTCCCAGACCACGGAATGAACGCCCGCTTCGACCGTCCCCGCCTCGAGGGTCCGCACGCGGCCGCCTCCCGCGTCGAGAACCTCCAGTCGCACCGCGCAACGGCCGGCCAGGGAGAACGTGACGCGCGTTTCGGGATTGAAAGGATTCGGATAATTGGGATGGAGCCCGAAAGACGCCGGGCCGCCGCTCCCCACCGATTCCACCGCGCTCGGGTCGACGACGCGGAACTGGAAGGTCTTTGTGCCCGAAGCCGCCGTGAGGTTGTATCTGGAGCTGAAGTTCACCAGAAAGCTGTACCGGGTCTTGCGAACGGCGGAGGGGTCGATGGCCGCGGTCACGGTTTTTGTCTCGCCGGGCCCCAGCGCGAAACGGGTCTCGGACAGGACGACCGCGTTCGCCTTGACGAGGACGGAACCCATGGTCAGGCTCAGGGTCACGGAATCCGGTCCCGAGCCCTGGTTGACGAACTCGAACGGCACGGTCACGATGCCGCTGTCCGATGGAATGTCGCCGAGCTGGACGGCGGACGGGTCCGCGAAGCCCGTCTTCGGAGACTGCTGGCTCGTGAACACGGCCGGGTCGATCGCGTACACGAAACCGCTGGAACACCCGAAAAACACCTTCCCGTCCGAGAGCACGGGCGAGGAGTGCGCCTGGCCGCCGCAGTCCATCTTATACACCGCTTCTCCGGTCGCCTTGTCGAGCGCCCAGAAGGATCCCCGGGTCTCGTTCGTCTCCCACCCAGTGCCCGCAAAGACGTAATTTCCGGCCGCCAGCGGCCTGCCGTACACGCGGCCGTCAACGCCCCCGACCCACTTCTGCGTGCCGTTGTCCGCGTCGACTGCGATGACATAGCTCTGATTCGAACTGCCCAGATAGAACACACCGTCGTACAAGACCGGCCCGCCCATGGCCCATAGAGCGGCCGGGTCGCGGTACATCCACTTCTTCTCTCCTGTTTCCGCGTCCAGGGCGATCAGGTAAGTGTGCCGGCCCGCGAAATGCACCTTGCCGTCATGGATGATCGGTTCCCACTGGATGAGGTTCACCCAGCTGTAGGTGCCGTCGAGCCGCGTGTCGTAGAACCACTGCCGCTCTCCCGTGACGCGGTCGAACACGTGGAGCACGCCATTCCAGGTGCCGACATAAATCTTGCCGTTGTAAACGGCCGGCGTCGTCTCGACTGTGGACCGGTCGTCCGGCGCCTGGCAGTGGAGCACCTGGTTCCCGGTCGCGACTTCGATTCCGAACACTTCGCCGTTCTCGGACCCGATGTAGGCGATGCCGTCGACGATTTTCGGGGAGGAGTGGAAGTCGTCCCAGTCGTCGTTGCGCTCCACCACCGGCGCCTCGGAAAGCCGGGTTTTCCACAGCAGGCCGCCCTGCATATCCAGGCCGTACAGAGTGTTCCCGCTCTCGAAGCAGAGCGTTCCCTCGTGCAGCGCGGCGGTCGAGTAGATCTGGTCGCCCGACTTGTAGCGCCAGCGCTCCGCGCCGGTTGCCGCGTCGAGCGCGTAGAACACGCTGTCCACGCTTCCGATGTAAACCACGCCCTCGTGGATGAACGGGGTCGCGTACACGTGCCCACCGGTCTTGAACCGCCAGGCCACCGGATCCGCGGAGAAGGCGTACAGGGCCGGCAGCGCCAGGCAGGCGCCCAGGATGAACCGTTTGAACATCTGTTTCATGAAGTCCTCGCAGCCTTGATGAATGAATCCCTGAAGGGCGTCGTCGGGCGCGCCCTTCGTGAACGGCTGCAAGATAGAAAACCGGGAGGCCGTTGTCGTCCGGATGCATGAAGTCGAACGCGGGGTCCGCGGCTTTGGAGAGCGGAAAACGGAAGGCAGGATCGGCGATTCTGCCCGTTCTTACCTGAAAACCAATGATTTGCGGGATATCCTGCCGGGGCGAAGAAACGGTCAGCCGGAACGGAGAAAATCCGTTGGGGTCATGCCCGTGTACCGCTTGAACGCGGTGTTGAACACGGACTTGGAGTTGAAACCCGCCTCCAGGAGCACTTCGAGTACTGATTTGCCCTGCTCCTTGCCGGCCAACAGCATGCGCTTCGACTCCTCGATGCGCCGCCGGTTCACGTAATCGAAAAAGCTCTGGTTCAGCGATTCGTTCAGTATCTGGGACAGGTATCTCGGCGGGATGTGCGCCCTGGCCGCCAGCGCGGGGAGAGTCAGCATGGGGTCCAGATGCGGCTTCTGTTCCCGCATGACCCGTTCGAGCTGTTCCAGATACCGCTTTTTCTGTTCTTCCGTCAGCGCGGAACCCACATATTTCGGTTTTTCCTCAACTCCGAATTCAACCGCGGGCTGACGCATGCTCTTGAAAAAGAGGATCTGGATGGAGAACAGCGCCGCGGCCATGGCCGCGATCGCGATCCCGCGCGAACCGGTTCCGGTCAGGCTGTGATACACATAATAGACCGTGTCAAGCGTCCAGTGCGCCGCGTAACCGAACAGGACCACGACCAGCCAGGACAGGTTGTGCCGGTCGATCGTGGACATGGAGTCCCGGATGTCCCGCCTGTACCGGGCCAGCTCCCTCAGGCACAGGAGAATGTAGGCGAGGATCAGCCCCTGCATGATGACGGATTGGATGCGGTATTCGTTGAGTGAGAGGATGCCGTAGGTCTCCGTCAGGACGCGTTTCTCGGCGGCGGGGCGGAGGTTGAAGCGGGCGGACATCAGGCAGAGATGGACCGCGAATGGAATCACGTGAAGCGCGGCTGAGGGCCGGAGGCGGTATTCCTTGTGCGTGATGGATTTCGTGTACAGATACAGCAGGGGGCCCCACAGGAAGACGAAGGATTCCCCGAATCCGAAGATCTGGATGAAGGGCGGCCGGCTCCAGATTCCCAGAAGCTGAAGGGTCAGATTGCCGATCGGAATGCTTTCGGCGGCCAGAAACGCCGCCAGCCTCCGGTTCGACACCGGATTTTCTGTCTTGCGGATCAGGAGGAAAAAGGCGAAGAACACCAGTTGTATCCAGGTGGCGCCGCTGATCAGCGTGAGGACGGAATATCCCGCGGTCCCTTCCATGTGCAGATAATATAACGGGATACGGGATCAATGTCAAGGGGAAGTGCGACGCGTTTTGAAGAGCGGCGCGCCTTCAAGGCGCGTCGCTCTTCGATCCCACAGCGAACCGCTTACCGGCCGGGCGGCGTGAGCAGACGGGTGAAAGTCATTGCCGCCAGTTTCCAGGCTTCGTCCTGCCGCACGTACACTTCCGTGACCATGAAGGGATTGGTGACCTCATTGCCGCCGACCACGGCCAGCAGGGTGATCCGGTTCAGCAGGATGGCCGTCGTGCCGATGATGTTCACCGACACTTCATGGATGTCCGCTTTTTTATAGTGGATCCCGCCTGTGCGGATGACGTTGAGTTCATGCTCCCGGGGCATGGTTCCGCCCATGTGGACGAACACGGCTTTCTCGTGAAAGAGGCCGGCCAGGGTGTCCGCTTTCTTGTCCGCCATCCACTGCCACTTTTCTTTCGAGAGATTGATGATTTCCTGCTCCGCGGGCGTGAGGCTTGCCGCGACGGGGGCTGTTTCCTGTTGGGATGCGAATGACCCAAACGCTGCCACGAAGAGCAAGACAAGTCCGAATGTGATCGATTTTTTCATGTTCGTGTCTCTCTTTTTTTAAAGCCCGTTGATTGTGCCGTCAGTGATTATTGCTCCCGACATTTCCACGATCGCACACTGGGGTTCCACCCCGGTGCGTATCATCATGAAGGGCTGCGCCCCTGAAGGAAACCGGCAGATGACTCTTGAATAAGTGAAGGCCCTCCGATCTGGGCGCGGCCCCGGTCTATTTTTTTGTTTACTTTTCCCTGCCTGTCAGAATGTCCTCCAGACGCTGCCGTTTCACGTAATTCTCGAACCGGAAGGACTCGGCCAGAGCGACCAGCTCCTTTTCCGAAAGACCCCTGAACAGGCCGCAGTATTCCGGCAACAAGGCTTCGGAGATCAGCATGTGCCTGACCAGCTGGCGGATGTGCCGGTTCGGACCGGACGGGTAGGGATCGAATCCTGGAAATTCCCTTTGAAACAGGTCCTCGATCGGCGCCATGATCGACCGGATATTCCTGTCGCTCGATCCCCAGGCGTCCGCTCCCAGAGAATCCTTCTTGGCCAGAAACGAAGAAACCAGTTTCATGTAGGGCGTGTCCGCTTTCTGATGCAGAATGGCGTGAAGCCCCATGTCCTTGTACAGCCAGATGCACCAGCTCGCTCCGTATTTGTCGAAATAGGCCAATTGATCCTTCAGCACCCGGTACCGGGTCTCGTCCCGCTTCGGATCGCCGGTATAGAGCGGGCCGAATTCACCGACCCAGATCGGAACCTTTCGGGACAACATGAAATCGCTCTTCTGGAGGAAATCCCGCTCCAGGGAGTCCTTGTCCATGTAACGGCCGTCGATGACTCCCGGATATTCTCCGCCGAAACCCGGTCTCGCGTAATCGTGATTGGCATACACGACATTGTCCCACACTTCCGTGAACGAGCTGAAATCCCTGGCATACCGATCGCCTTCCAGGAACAGAATGTGGTCCGGATCGACCTTCCGCACGGCGTCCACCAGGCGCCTGTAATACGGGAAAACCAGCTTCCCGGTGGGATCGGCTGGCTCATTGATCAGATCATAGCCGGCCACCCACGGCTGGTCCCTGTAACGCCGGGCAATCGCCTCCCACAGGATGATCGCCCGGTCCTGAAAGTCCTTGTGCTTCCAGAACAGGGCCACGTGGGTGGGATTGTCGCTGTGCCAGTGCTGATTCTGGAACCCCGGCAGGGCATGCAGGTCGATGATGGTGTAGATTTCATGTTTGGCGCACAGCTCGATCACCCGGTCCAGGTGTTCGAACGCGCCTTGGCGGATGACCCGGGGATTCATGTCATCCTCGAAAAGATGGTAATTGATCGGAATCCGGACCAGGTTCATCCCCAGGCTGTGTATGTATTCCGCGTCCGGTTCCGTGAAATAGTTTTTCAGGAGCACGTCGAAGTACAGATCGTACTTTTCCCGGCCCAGCGCCTCCAGCAGCCCTTCGCGCATGGCTTCTTCGTTGGCGGGATACCCGTTGATGAAATTCTCCATGTGCAGCATGCCGCCGAGTCCGAAACCGCGAAGGACGACCGGTTCTCCCTTCGCGTTGACGATCTGATCGCCCGAAACCGAGAGCCGGTTCCCCCCGCCCACGCCCGGTTTCACAGCCCCGCCGCTTTCCTGGAACATGAAGATAGCCAGAACGGCAAGGGCCAAACGGATTGCTGCGCGTCTCATATGGATTTTCCCCTTTGATGTGTTGGAATACGGTCCGGAACGGACCCTGGCACTGTGAGCCTGCCGGAAAGAGCGCCTGTTCTCATCACCCAATTCCCCGGAGGTGTGGCCACAGGGCCAGGGCCGGTTCAACTGTCCGTCAGGATCGATCGGACAGGCCTGATCGCGGGCGCCAGCATGCCTGCCGGCGCCCGCGGCCCCGCCGCCGGATCATCCTTTCGGCTTCAGCATGCCGTGCATTCCGAGCCAGCGCACGAAGGCGTCGAACCAACCGGTGCTCGTCGTTTCCTTCGGGTACATCCCGAAGCCGTGGCCGCCCTGTTCATAGAGATGGAATTCAACTGGGCGCTTCGCGGCTTTCCAACTGTCGATGAGCCCGTAGCCGCCGTTCGCGAAGAAGGGGTCGTCCGCGGCCAGGGCGATGAACAGCGGCGGCGCGTCTGCCGGCACCGTGACCGCCGCGAGAGGGCCGTAGATGTTGCCGATGAATGCGGGCTTCGCGTCCTCTCCCGCGAGCGCGGTTGCCATGGTCAGCCCCGCGCCCGCGGAAAAGCCGACCATGCCGATCCGGTCGGGGTCGACATGCCACTCGGCGGAACGTTTCCGGATAAGCGCGAACGCAGCCCGGGCGTCCGCGATCTGCGGTCCAAGACCGGCCATTCTCCTGGCGGAGTCGGGTCTCGTCGGCCTCGCCACGGAAGAGAACATGTCCCGCATGGATTTTTCGAACGCCGGCATGTCCGCCGGTGTCTGGTTCAGGCGGTATTTGAGGACAAACGCGGCGACGCCCTTTTCCGCCAGGCCGCGGGCGACGTTCCAGCCTTCATTTTCCATGGACAGGGTCATGAAACCGCCGCCGGGCGCGACGACAACCGCGGCGCCGCTCGCCTTGGCGGGATCCGGAAGAAACGGGGTCAGCGTCGCCACCGTGACGTTTCTCGCGAAATGACTGCCGTACTGCATGTGCCACGACTCCGGGTTCGTCGCGCCGGGCAGCGGACCGGTGCCGATCTCGATCGCATTCGGCTGCGAAGGCGTTTCGATGGGTGTCATCCGGTCGTTCTGCGCCGGGGCCTGGGACGCGAGCGCGGCGGCCAACGCGAAAACAGCGGCTGCCGAACGGGAATGGCCTGCCCCCGCGATTGTTCGCCGGGTTGAACGATTCGGGATTTTTCTCATGTCTTCTTCTCCTGTTGTATTTTGATTGATAGTCAAACCACGGGAATGAACGGGGTTGATCACTGGTCGGGCGGCATCGGTTACCGATCGCACAGTCTTTCGGAAGTCACAACCGATCAGGGCACAGTCCGTTTGATGAACGGGTCAGCTGGGGCGACACTTAACTTTTCGATACATCCCTTCTTCCGCCCAACATCCAGGCTGAAAAAGCCGCGGAAACTGTCATTGCGCTTACGCTGCAGGCATAATCAACAAATACCGTGGATTGAGAAAAAAAGTTCGACGAGGCGTATAATCCAAAGTTGACAGAGCCCCAGAAAAGAAGCGCGGTTAAAAGCCCTTTTTTTAACCCTGACATAAAATCATTCGCGCCTGACCATTTCATTATCATTGTGATCAGAAATCCCATTGACAATGAAGTGATTACCATCGCCCATACGATTAACTCGTTCGGTTGTCGGTGAAGCTGTCTCATGCATTCTTCTGATATGGCGGAATGGGAATGATAAAAGTCTTTTAATAAGACTTTGTACGCGAAAGCGTTGAGGCATAGATTGATTGCAGAAGTGGCAAAACCGGACATGATAAAACGCCATTTCATGAATATTCCTCCTTCATGACTCTATCCGTCTTGGATCGATTGTCGGCTAAGGATGGGTCATCACGGGCGGGCGACATCATTTACGGCTTGCACAGCGTTCAGAGAATTAATACTGAGCAGCACCGTCCCGTGAATGACAGGGTTGGCTAAAAATTAACTATCGTTCACGTATCTCTCTAATTAATTCAACAATTTCACGCTTCGAGATATTGATATCAACTGATGAGACATCAAGGGGTGATACTGTTTTTGTAAGTGGTTTTATCACAAATATAGATCCATCTCTTCGTTTGATAAAAATTTCCCCTTTCTTGGAGGCTTGGTCCAAAACATCCGAGAAATTCTGTCGTGCCTTTGAATAGGTAAAAGTGGTCATTTCAAACCTCAATTATTTTTATACCGTATGATTTTGCAGCATCAATCATCCCCTGATCCAATGATAATATTGGCGATCTGTTTCTTTCTGCGCACTCGATAAAATATGCATCATAAGCATATATATTTAGTTTCGAGGATATTTTTATCGATTTTTCGAGATCTATGGGACAGAATTGAATTGGTATCTTTTCATAAGATTTTATTGCCAATAAAGCATTATCAATAGAAATTCTATTACGCTTTAACATAGCTGAAAAAGCATTTCCTATCTCAAAGTGCATTGAGTTGGGGGCAATTATTGATTCTCCCTTCGTAATTTTTATTAGTGCATTTCTATTCTTCTCATTTGTTATTACTGAAATTATAGCCGAAGTGTCGATTACAATTTTCACATTAACTCTCTCGATAACTCGTACAATTGTACAATAGTTTATAAATAATTCTGTTAATAATCAAGTCATTTTTAAATTGGCTAACGCGATTGAGCGGCGGGCAACGTTAGACATCGGCTTGCATTAAATCAAAGAAGCCAATGCAAATTAGGTTTCCGTCCGCTCAATGCGCGGGTTCGGCTAACTTATTATTAGATGGAACCCCGCGATCCAACCATTTTCCAATAGTAGGAAAAAAGTTTTCCTATTAGTGGAATTATCCGACTATTCTTTTTCTCCAATCCCAGAGAATTAACATCACAATACTTAATCCCCTGGTCCCACTTACCCCCGATCCATCTTACCGTGAGCGTGTCGACATAAAAACGCGCGATGCCCGGCCGACCCGCACCGAAAGAAAAGGCATTTCTTAAAGACAGGAGAAGGCGAGAACTCTCGCCGGCGGAAGGAATCGAAGCGGAAAAGGCTCTCGTTCCGGACCGGTTCAATCCGAATATATGATGGAATTCTCTGACATCGAGCGGCAAAAATCCCTCCCGTTGCGAGCATGAGGATGAAAAACCGTGGATAAATTCGTTGTCTTAATATAGAACGCGAAAAAGAATAAATCAAGGAATAACCATGGTTTTCAGCGGCGAAAAGGGCGGTCCTTGATGCTTTCCATGACAATGCCCGACCCTTTGGACGGATCCGGTCCCGACCCCCGTAATGAAAAAAGCCCGGGACACGGTCCTGGGCCTTGTAAATAATGCGATCCGGATCGGCTGTTTCTGACGATTTCCATCTCGATGGTCGAGGGACGGCTACCGTTTCTTTTTGAGAATCTCGAGGTTCCTGCGAATCATCTCGTTCCGCTGGCTGACGCAGGCCGCGGAGCGCAGGGGATCCGGGGGCGTGTTGCGGCAGTAGTCCAAAAGCTTTTCCACCGTGGTCGTTGCGACGTGCGTGCGGGTGTCTGACGACCCGTAATAGATGAACACCCGTCCGTCCGCCTTCGCCACCCACCCGTTGCTGAACACCACGTTCGACACGTCCCCCACCCGCTCCTCTCCCTCCGGCGCGAGAAAATACCCGCCGGGCCTGCGGATGACTTTCGTGAGATCGTTCAGGTCCGTCATCAGCAAATACAGCACGTACCGGAGCCCCGCGGCCGTGTTCCGCACGCCGTGCGCCAGGTGCAGCCAGCCCTCGGAAGTTTTGATCGGCGCGGGCCCCTGTCCGTTCTTGACCTCGTTGACCGTGTGGTAGAGCTTCGGGTCGATGATGGTCTCTTCGCGGATGACCGCGTGCTCGATGGAGTCCGACAGGCCGAATCCGATGCCGCCGCCCGACCCGGTGCTGATGAATTCGTCCATGGGCCGCGTGTAGAACGCGTACTTGCCGCCAACGAATTCCGGGTGCAGAACGACGTTCCTCTGCTGGGGAGACGGGCTCTTCAGGTCGTCGAGCCGCTCCCAGCGCTCCAGGTCCCGCGTCCGCGCGATGCCCGCCTGGGCGACCGCGGACGACTGGTCTCCGGGAGACGCCTTCGGGTCCCTGCGCTCGGTGCAGAACACACCGTAAATCCAGCCGTCCTCGTGCCGGGTCACCCGCATGTCGTACACATTGACGTCCGGGTCGTCCGTTTCGGGCATCGTGATCGGATAGTCCCTGAACCGGAACCGGTCAATGCCGTTCGGGCTTTCCGCGACCGCGAAGAACGACTTGCGGTCCGCGCCCTCGACGCGCGCCACGAGCGCGATCCTGCCGTCAAATTCGACCGCGCCCGAGTTGAACGCAGCGTTGACGCCCAGGCGCTCCATGAGATGGGGGTTGCGCTCGAAGTCGAAATCATACCGCCAGAACAGCGGTGTGTGTTCCGCGGTGAGCACCGGGTATTTGTGCCGCCTGAACACGCCGTTCCCGCCGGCCAGGGGCGGGTTGCGGCGAAGGATCAGGGTCTCGTGCCTGTACCGGAGGGCGGCCACCGCCCGTTTGAACTGTTTTCGATTCATGGCTCTCTTCTCCCCGTCACGCGGACCCGGCCCTCAGTCCGAGAGCTTGTTCCACCAGGTCTTCTTCAGGATCAGGGATGTGATGACGAGCACGGCGACGGCCTCGAAGAAGGGCGCCCTGCTGCGGATCACCAGGTACACCGGGATCAGGATCAGCGAGGTCTGCCAGACAATGCCCACCGCGACATTGAAGGCATCGCGCTTGAAGTTCGCGTCCGACTTGAATTTCGGGTCGGCCTTCACGACCTTGTCGTGGATGGGTTTCCAGAAACCCCACGGCCGCACCTGCTTGTAGAACTGCATCAGAATCTTGTCGTCCTCGGGTTTGGTCAGGAACGTGCCGAGGACGCATCCGATGGTCGACAGAAAAAGGATGACCGGGAAGGAGTACAGGGCGTACAGGTTCGGCACGATCTCCGGGTAGACCCAGAGGTAGAGGCCCGGGAACTTCGACAGCACCAGCGCCGCGGCGATGCCCGTGGCCATGCCCCAGAAATACCCGTACCCGTTGAACCGCCACCAGTACCACTTGAGGATGTTGGCCGCCGTGTACCCGCCCCACAGGGCCGAGACGATCCACTGCGTGACCTGGTTGATGTCCTTGGCGTGCAGGCCAAACAGGATGCCAATGACGACGAACGCGAACGACACGGCGTAGCTCATCCAGATCAGGGTGCGGTGCGGGGCGTTGGGGTTGATGTAGCGCTTGTAGATGTCGTTCACCACGTAGGCCGGGGCCGCGTTGACCGTGGCCGCGAACGTGGACATGAACGCCGCGAGCAGGCCCGCCAGAACGAGGCCGAGGAGCCCGGCCGGCATGAAATGCCCCAGCACGTACGGCAGCACCTTCTCGAAGTCGATGCCGGTGCCCATGGAATTGAGCTGGGGGCTGAAGAAGACAAGCCCCAGGAGGGTGATGCCCGTGATCATGAGGTAGCGCGTTGGGAACAGGCAGAGGGAGACGAACCAGCTCATCTTGGACGCCTCTTTCGGGCTCTTGGTGGCGAGCACACGCTGCATGTCGTAATTGGGCGCCGGCCCGGCCAGACTGACGAGTATGCCCTTGAACAGCACCATCATGAAGAATATGGTGAAGAGAGAATACCCGTCCTCCGCGATCTTCGTGTTCACGCTCTGGATCAGGTTCGACCAGTCGAGGTTCAGATGCCACCCGAAGAAGACGTTCTTCCACCCCTCGGGCACGGCCGCGGAAACCGCGTCGGGCGACGTCCTCACCATCGCCACGATGCCCACGCCCACGCACGACACGGTCATGACCACGAACTGGAGCAGTTCCGTGACCACCACGCTGTACATGCCGCCCGCCACCACGTACACGGACGTCAGCAGCATCAGGCCCACGGCGTACCAGTTGCCGTTAACGACCGGGTCCGCGGAGAACTGCCAGGGCAGGAACATGGCGGCGAACTTGCCCACACCCGCGAAATCGTAGGCGATGAAACCGATCACGCTGACCAGGGCGAACACCACCACGCTGAGATGCGACAACACCGCCCCCCTCCCGTGTCCGAACCGGGTGTTGATCCATTCAGCCCCGGTCATGACGTTCGAGCGCCGCATCCACTTCGAGAGGAACACCATCAGAAAAATCTGGTTGAACACGGGCCACAGCCAGGGGATGAACACCGACTTGAGGCCATAGACGAAGGTGATGTAGACCAGCCACATGGTGCCCGTGATGTCGAACATGCCCGAGGCGTTCGACACGCCGAGAATCCAGTACGGCAGGCCCTTGTCCGCCAGAAAGTAGGAATTCAGTCCCTTGGACGCCTTTTTGGTCAGAATGAAGCCGATCAACACGGTCAGAATCAGGTAACCGATGATGATGCCGATGTCGATCACACCCAGTTTCATGATGTTTCTCCCGGTTGGACGGACGATGGATTCGGATGGTTCATCGCACGAAGCGCGTTGTCCGGAATTGAAGTGATAATATAATCATTCAATCGTGTATAATCAACCGCAATCGTTTGCGGAATCCAAATTTCCGGAAAAAATCATAAAAAACAAAGATTTTTAACAGAAATCAACATCAAATATTTTAAAATATTAAGCTTATCCTCGCCAGATCCCGATTCCTCTCCGTCAATCCGATACCCCGTCACTCTTTTTCTCCGCTTCTCCGCTTCTCCGCTTCTCCGTTTCTCCGTTTCTCCGATACTCTGTAACTCCGTCACTTTTTTCTCCGCTTCCCCGCTTCTCCGTTTCTCTGTTTCTCCGATACTCCGTCACCCCGTCACTCTCTTCCCCCTCCCCGGACCGTATTTTTGAGAAAGAGAGCCCCTCGGAGAAGAAATAGACCAGGCCGAGCGTGGTCACCGGAATGTACTGGCTCAGGTGGTAGAGGATGGAAAAACTCAATGCCTGCGGCCTGGGAACGCCGAACAGTTCGAGCCCGAGCACGGACACGAACTGAATGGTGCCGACGAATCCGGGAGCGGACGGCGCCGCGACCCCGATGCACAGGATCACCAGCACGAACACCGAGGCCGCCAGGGGCAGGTGAATCCCCGCGGCCATGACGCCGAAATGCAGGGACAGCGCCGGAAAAACCCAGAGCGCCACGGAGAGCGCGGACGCGGCGGCCACGGACTTCCAGTCGCGCAGCATGCGCAGGCCCTCCGCGAAAGACTCGAGAAAACCGAGGGCCCGTTTCCGGAACGCCTGCGGAAAGGGCCCGAGCAGGGTCCCGAAAAACCCGAGCACGACGCCGGTCTTCGCCTTCAGCGCGACCAGCAGGACGAGCAGCAGGGCCACGGCCCCGAGCGAAACCAGGCTCGCCTTGCGGAGCCAGTCCGGAAACGGCAGGTCCAGCAGTCCGACCGTCACGAGCAGGAAGAGGAGCACGGTGACGCCGTCGAACACCCGCTCCAGGACGATGGTGGCGAAAGAGGCCGACACCCGGACGCCGGTCTTCCTTCCGAGCACCAGGGCGCGCACGAACTCGCCGATGCGCGCCGGAAGCAGGTTGTTGGCCATGAAACCGATGATCGTGGAGGGAAACAGGTCCTTCATGCGGACTTTGGCCAGGGGCCTGAGGAGCAGGCCCCAGCGGACGCAACGGATCCAGAGCCCGATGAAATTCGCGGCAATGGACGGGATGAGCCAGACGTAACGGGCCTCCGAAAAGGCCCGGCCCACTTCCCCGAGGTCCGTTTTCCGGAAGGCCAGCCAGAGGAACAGGCCGCTGACCAGAACGCCGGCCCACAATTTCCAGTCCCGAAGTCTCCTCATCTCAGCGCCGCCATTTGCGTCCTGATTTCGGTGATCGACACCGCCCGGAAAGCCAGCAGGGCCGCGGCGTACACGGCGACCGCGGCCGGGACGGCCAGCAGAACGGACCACCCGGGCGTGGCCGCAAGAAAGACCGCCATGACGGCCGTCGCGGCCAGCACTCTGGGCCAGACGGCCCATTCCGTGATCCGCGCCAGCCGCGCCAGCGCCCACCCCATGGCGGGCAGGAACATGCACGTCTCCGTGATCAAGGTGGTCCAGGCCGCGCCCATGAAGGAGAACCGGCCGATGAGCAGGAGGTTGAAGACGATGTTGCAGGCGAGCGCGCCCGCCTCGAAGGCGAGAAACAGGCGCTGGCGGTTCACCGCGTTGTACAGGCTCGCCAGAAAGACGTTGAAAAAATTGAGCGCCGCGGCGAAGGCCAGCACGTTGAGCGCCGCCGATGCGGCCGCGTACCGGGCGTCCGCGAGCAGGAGGATCAGCCGGTCCCCGGTGAGGAGCACGCCCGGCACGAGCGGCGCCGCGATCATGAAGAGCGCCTTCAGGCCCAGGGTGAAAACCCGGGAGGTTTCCTCCCGGTCCGCGGACACGGCCGAGAGACGCGGGAAAAAGGCGGTCGCGAAGACCATCGGAATCAGGTTGGTGAAGCTCATGAGCTTCTGGGCCGCGCCGTACAGGCCCACGGCCGCGTCGCCCCGCATCTGACGTAGAATCGGCACGGAGAACTGGCCGTACGAATACGTGACGAACAGGGCCAGCCCGAACGGAAGCGATTCCCGGAACAGGCGTCGGCTCTCCCGGATGTCCGTCCGGACGCCGGCCGCATGGAAGCGTCTGCGCAGGATCAGGAGCGAGAGTCCCAGGGAGACGGCCCCCGCCAGCGTGAAACCGAGCGCGAATGCCTCGAGGCCCAGGCGGGCGCGTACGGCGGCCACGCAGAGGGCGGTCGACAGCGTTTTCTCGACCAGCACGGTCAGCGTCTCGTACTGCATGCGCTCGTGGCCGCGGAACACGGCGAAGACGAGCTGGGTGAAGGACGAGCTCAGCCCGTACACGGCGGTGATCCAGATCACGCGGCAGGTCACGGAATCGGGCCCGGTCAGGGCGGTGTAGACGCCGAGAAAGGCGAAGCTGACCGGCACGAGGAGGATCTTGAGGCCCATCGCGCCGGCCAGCACGGGTCCGCTCCGGGACGGACTGCGGGCGATGTCGCGCGTGACCAGAGTGGTGACGCCGAAGTCGTCGAACAGCAGGACGAAATACATCAGGGTCATGGCCAGCGTGTAGACCCCGAATCCCGCCTCGCCCAGCCCCACCGTGGCCGTCTTGAAGAGAATCAGGGCCATGATCATCTGCCAGCCCTGGGTCAGGGAAATGTAAAACGTGTTTCGGAAGAGACTGGGCATGCCGGGACCTCTCACCGGACAAGAGCCGGCGGGACCGGCCGATCGGGCGTTTCCGCGTTCGGAATCGGAATGGTTCGCATCCTGACGGAATGAGTCATGGGAGATTTAATTTACGTAATAAACGGGCTCGAAGCAAAATTTTTTGCGGATTTTAGGCCTGTCAGAGGATTCCCGTTCCGATTCAAACTGGACACCATATTCGCGCTTCGGAACAGGAGGACGGATGATCGGCGTTCCGATCGAAGAATTACCCTGTCCCCTCGCTCTATCCGCGGGAATCCGCGCGCCGCCACCGCGGCGTCCGCCCGATCCGCGTTCCATCCCATGATGCGCGGAGACTGGAGTCTCCGGCGGAGCGGGGTCAATCGACCGGATTAAATTACCTTGAAAGCCCGCGGGGTCAATTGGACACGGGTCAGCCCTCAGGGTTTTTCCCGGCAGGTATTCTCGTACAATTCCTCAAAAGCCCGGATCTGGTTTTCGATGGAATGATTTTTCTCGATGTTTTTCCTGGCCTCCCGGCCCATCCGGGCCGCCCGTTCCCTGTTCCGGATCAATTGGATGATCGCTTCGGCCAGCCGGTCCGGATCCCCGGGGGGGATCAACAGGCCGGTTTTCCCGTGTTCAATGAGCTCTTTCGTGCCGTCGACGGATGTCGCGACAACGGGTTTGCCGGCGGCCATGGCCTCGAGGATGACATTCGGAAGCCCCTCATACAGGGAGGGAAGCGTGAAAATATCGATCGCGTGCAGGATTTCATGCACATCCTGCCGGAAACCGAGGAGGAGGAAGCGCTTCTCCAGGCCCGCGTTTCGGATCCGGGCCTCGAGTTCCGGCCGCGATTCTCCGTCGCCGATCAGGACAAAACGGACTCTGGGCTCGCTTTGGATGATTTTCGGCGCCGCCTGGATGAGATAGGTCTGCCCCTTCTGGGGATGAAGCCGTCCGACCATTCCGACCACGACATCCCGAGGACCGATGCCCAGCCTTTTGCGAACGCTTTTCCCCTCGCCGGTCGTGAATCGGTTCAGGTCCACGCTGTAGGGGATGACCCGTATTTTACCGGCGGGAACCCCCCTTTTGGCCTGCAGCCACTCCGCGGTGGCCCGGGAAACGGACACGACACCGTCGGCCAGACGGATGACGAATCGATACGGCCAGAGCCGTCGCGAAATCAGCCACTCCGGGGCCGAAATCGTCTCCCAGCTGAAAATGCCCCTGACGCCGGCGATTCTCCCGGCGATGGGTCCCATGACGTCCGCGTAAAACAGCGTGGTCATGATGACATCGATGCGGTGTTTCCGGATCAGCCGGATCAACCGGTGAATCTGAATGGGATCCACGCGGCTCCTGCGCGGAAGGACGGTCACATCCACGCCCGCGTTTCCGAGCCGGTCAAACTCCGGTCGGATCCGGTCGCCGAGACCCAGGCTGCACACCACGGTTTTGAAGCGGGCGGGATCCATCATCCGGACCAGCTCAAGCAGTTTTTTCTCCGCGCCGCCCAGGTTGAAGCCTTCGACCAGCTGTAAAACGCGTATCCGCCTTCGGGAAGCCTGCGGTCCTGCCGGCCCGATCCGTTGAACCGGCTTGCGGGCCACGATATGCAGGCCCGAACAGACAAGCCAGGGGGAAAATTTACGCGCGATCCGGAGCAGGAGTCTTCCCGGGGCGTTCAGCTCCCAGATGCCGCCTTTCTTTTTTCTCAGGAAGAAAAAATCCGCGTAGAGCCCGATGTGGTGCCTGCGGTCGGCCTCCGCATAATCGTCAATCGTGGTTTCCAGTATTTCAAAGCCGGCCTGCGCGAGAAAATCCGCCAATTCCTTGCGGGTGTAGCGGTATTCCCAGAAATAGTCCCTTTTCCCGAGGATCTGCCGGCGCACGCCGAAAAACAGGTTCCGCAGCGGATGGACCCACAGTTTGCGGAAACCGTTCAGATACGGAACCGTGATGAACGCCAGGCCGCCCGGCCGAAGCACGCGGTACGCCTCGCGAAGTGCCTGTTCCGGCCCCTCTTCAAAATGCTCGACAACGCCCAGGGAGATGTACGCGCCGAAGGAACCGTCCTTGAAACGAAGACGGCAGACGTCCCCGACTTCGACCGGGATCCGCTTGTCGTGGGCCCGGACGCGTTCGACGATGCGGGGGTCGAAATCAACGCCCGTGATCCGGAACCCCTTTTCCTTCAGGTCAATGACCCATCCGCCGAGCCCGCATCCCGCCTCGAGAATGTTCACGGAACGATCGCGGAGATGGCGCCCGAAAATGCCCTCCAGCGTCCGGCCCCGGATGCTTCCAAGCTCGCCTTCCACGGTTCTCTGGGACCATTGCTCCAGATTGTGTTCATTCGGGTCCTTGAATGAATAGAACTTATAACTCATTCCGGTTCATCCTCTTCTGGGGGGAGTTCATGCCTGCGGCGTTGCGGCAGGACCGAACCCATTGCGGTTGAGTGAGACGGCTGTCCGAAAGCCCCGCGACCGCCGCGTTCTTCCGGGGTGGCCGGCCGCGGCGCCGGTACGTTTCCCGATACGGTCCGTGAGGGTCACGGATCCGCGGGCGGGACAGGAAGCCAAAATGTCAACACCGAATGCTTGGATGTCGGAAAATTCCGCCCGTCCGGAACGGGGTGAGATCCTTTCCGGACGGGCGGTCACGGTCACGCGGACACCGTCACGTCCGCCCCTCACCGGAGCGGCACGACGCGGACATCCCGGGGCGGAGACGGCGGCGTGGTGTCGTACCCAGAAACGGGGCCCTTGTAAGTGAAACGGATGGCGTCGGATAGGACGATGCCGGATGTCTTGTTCGACAGCGTGACCCTGCCCGAAGTCCCCTTGTCGAACGGAAAGACACCCAGTTTGTTCCACTGCCCGAAGTTCCTGGTCTGATCGATCGTGAGCGAAGTGTCCTTTCCGGAACAGACGATCCGCGCGGGAACGGCGGACGAAAGCGGATAACTCGTCTCCGAGTTCCCGCGGTAGCCGTGCCACTCGGACACCTCGTACATGCCGGGCGTGCCGATCGTCGGCACGTACACGGCCGTGTTCTCCCCGCTCCCGGGCGGGCACCAGGCGAACCCGTTCGGCTGGAACTCGGCGTAATCACGGCCGGTGTAGAACGCGTAATACTTGTCGCCGTCCGAACTCAGCACCCAGCTCCCCGAGTACTGCACGGGATCCGATCCCGGGGACGTCTGGTTGTTCACGTTGTTGTCGACCACGATGGGCGTGATCAGGGTCCTCCGTGTCCGGAACAGCATGGCGCCGTCGCCGAACACCTCCGGATTGGTCACGGCGGTGGTCCGGATGTCGCCCCAGAGGGAGACGGGATTCGCGTCGGTCACCTGCTGTCCGTTGTTCGTGGCGGGATCCTGGCCCCCGAGGAAACGGTAGTACGGCTGTCCGCCGGCCGGATCGACCATCGCCAGCTCCGAGGCCGTGATCGTCTGGGGCAGGCCCGTGGCGTTGATGATGCTGACGCCGTTGTCGAAGAACCGCACCCACACCCCGCTGGCCCACGGCGTGGACGCGAGCGTCTTTCCCTCCAGCTTGATCGGGGCCGACCTCGGGTAGCCGAGCATGCCCTTGGCCTCGAATTCGTCGTAGATGTGCACGTTGCCGTGGTGCCCGAGTTCGTTCCCCTCGTCGACGTAGAAGTACGCCTGCGTGAGCAGGCAGGCGGCCAGGTTGTAACGCACGGATCGGTAGTTGTTCTTGTACGGTTCAACCGGAAAATACAGGTGGTAGAAGCGGTGCGAGGCGTTCATGAGGGTCAGGGAGGGCGTCCGCTTCGTCGTGATGTCGTCCGTGTAGTGCGACAGCCAGTACGCGAAGGGGCCGTTGTACATGGGGAAATCCTCGTAACAGCCGCCGTTCACGTTGGGCCAGGGCACGCCGCCCAGCTGCACCACCACGTATTTCAGCCCGGGCAGGCTGTATTCCCGGTCGTGGTAGGCGTGGATGGACCGCCACCAGACCGCGTTCACGGAATCGGGGCCGCCCCACTCGTCCATGTCGGCGATTCCGTTGTTGTTGAAGTCGCCGGTCCTGGCCTGCGACCATCCGACCTGGTTCCACCACCAGTCGTGGAAAATGCCGTCAAACGCGGTGAAGTCGATGCGGGACTGCACGAACCGGAGCGCGTAATCCGCGTACTGGCTGGGGCCGTAACCGTCGCCCATGTCCACCTTCGGGCAGAAGGGCGACACGTTCATCCGGTACACGTTGTCCCACGTCTCGAACCGCTTCCCGGAGACGTCGTGAAAGAACCACGATTCCGGCAGGTTGTTGACGCCGCTGTAGCTGAGCCGCTCGTTGATGAACATGGCCGCGGCCGCCAGCATGATGACGTTCGGATTCTGCGCCTTGAACCGGCGGGCCTGTTCGTTGTTGGGCGTGATTCCGATGATGTCGAAGTCCTTCAGGATGTCAAGGCTCGCGTAGGTCTGCCCGCTGAAGGTGAAAATCCCCAGCCGCGGATAGGGGGGGTTGACGTCCTGCCCCCGCAGGCCGGGCGCCGTTCCGAGAAGAAGAACCGCAAGGAGCGCGGCCGCCTTCCGCGGGAGGCGCGGGGCGGGAAAGGACCGATCGGTTGCGGGCATTCGGATCATATCACACCTCACGAAAAAAGTTCCATCACCAGCGCGTGAAACGCGACAACCTGCCGGCCGTCCACGGGCCGCGGACGGCTACCGCACGTTGACGCCGACCGGCGCCGCGGGCGGGGTCGTGTCGTCTCCCGCGGCCGAGTCCGTCCACGTCCAGGAGTTGAAGTCATAGATGCGCTGTCGGCCGTGCTTCTTGACGATCAGCTTGTTCCCCTCCCAGCGCACGATCGCCTGGTTGCGGTAGTCGACCGTTTGAATGCGCTGGAAGGGGTAGGGCCAGACGAAGGAGTAGTCGGCGTCGCCCGGTCTCATGACCACGGCGTCCCAGTCCACCCTGCCGGGCAGGGCCTTGCAGCTGATCTTGTTGCCGCGGCTCGTGGTGAAGCTCCAGACGGCCAGGGCGGCGTTTCCGCGGATCGCCCGCTTGAAGTCGTCCCAGGTTGCGTAATCGACGCCCTCGATGCCCACTTCCATGCCCGACACCTTGTTGACGCTGTCCCGGATCACGGCCACCATGGTCCGGCCTTCCTTGAAGAACTGCCAGTTCCCTTCCTTCTGGTTGAGATCCCAGCTGTTCGGAGAGATGGCCTCGTGCCACTTGTATCCCCAGCTGAACAGGGCGTTTCGGTATTGAAACCCGGATTCTCCCTGGGTGATGTAGGTCTCGCCCTGGGCGGGCGTACTGCTCCCCCCGCCCGTGTCGTAGGTGTTGATCCAGGCGATGAAGGGCGTCCCCGGATGGTTGAACGAGCCGGGCGTGTCCGTCGATTTGACGCAGAGCTGCCACCCGGCCCCGATCCGGCCCCCGAGATTGTAGTACTTGGTGACGTAGTTCCACTTTCCGGTGCCGGAGGCGTACACGATGCTGCCGTTGTACTCCATGTTGATGTGGTAGTAATTGTCCGGCTCATCGTTCAGATCGATGGCGTCCCAGACCACGTCCGGGAGCCGGTAATCGGACGCGATCACGGAATAGCTGGGCTCGTACCCCGTGGCCGCGGCCCCCTCGAAGAAGAAGTCCCAGTACATCCTCGTCCGTCCGCCCGCGATCGTCACCCCGTAGACGCGGCCCAGCGCCCCGCCCCAGTGGTTGGCGCTGTAATCCATGCCGGACTCCAGGAACAGAAAGTCCAGCATCATCCGGGCCTTCCTCCGCATGGTCTCGTCCAGCGCGTGATCATAGAGCGCCCAGTAGGCGTAGAAAAGGCACCAGGTGTAGTGCGGGCTGTCCAGTTCGGCGTTTCCGCTGGACACCCATTTGTCCATGAAGTAATAGATCCAGTCGGTCGCCAGCTGATAGGCGTTGTAGGTGCCGCCGGGCGTGTACGAGCGTCCGCCCCAGCTGAAAGCGTAAATGTTGGTCGTGGGAGGCGGGTTGTACGAATAGGTGACATTGGTCGACTTGTAGTACTGCACCCAGAGATACCGCCCCACCATGTCGAACATCCGGCTGTTCTCGGAACCGGGTCCGAAGTCCCGGGAGGTGATCGCGTTGTTGTACACATTCTGGATGAAAAGCCGGTCCGCGCTGGTCAACTCGGCGTTGTATTCCAGGTACATGTAGATCAGCGCGAGATTGGAGTACCATTCCCCGAAAAACCACGCATATCCGTAGGTGGGGTAGCCGCTGGCCGTCCAGGTGGTGCCCCAGCATCGGATGATCTTGCTGATGACCTCGCTCACGGGCCGGTACACGCCGCCGACGTCCTTCACCGGCTGGGAGGGGCTCATGGTGCCGTTCCGGATCTTCTCGAGCCACCCCCAGACGCGCTCGTGGTACATGAGCAGGGTTTCGCCGTCGGTGGAGAGGTAATGGCTCTTCTTGGCCTGAAACACCTGCTCCTGCGTCATCGCGGCCGAAGCGGTCCCCGCCGCGGCCAGCAGACCCAGCGCCAGTATCCCCCAGATGGTGCGACGCGTCCTCATGAGTGTCTCCTCCGGATCGTTGCGGCTCCGCCGGCGGCGGAGCGGTATGAAAAGCCTGACTCTTTCATTCGTGATTCCGGTCGCCCACCCGGCGACGTGTTTTCGCCCGGTCGACCAGTTCCCGGTAGATGCCGGACAGTTCCCGGTAATGGGGTTCCGGCGAGAAGAGCCTCTCGGCCTTGCGCCGGCTCGCGCGGCCCATGACGGACAGGCCGGCCGGCCCCCGGCGGGCGAATTCGGAGAGCCGCCGCGCCAGGGCTTCGGCGTCCCCGGCGGGGAACAGCGCGCCGTCCACGCCGTCCGAGATGAGCTCGGGAATGCCGCCCATGGCCGCGCCGATGACCGGCTTGCCCATGGCGAACGATTCATAGACGACCAGCGGCGAGTTCTCGTGCCACTCGGACGGAACCACCACGAAGCCCGCGCCGTCGATCGTATTCCTCAGTTTTTCGCCGTCGAGCCGGCCCGCGAAACGCACCCGCGTGAGGCCCCGTTCGGACGCGAACGCTTCGAGTTCGGCCCGCTGCGGCCCTTCGCCGGCGATGACGAGCGGCCATTCGAACCCGGCCGCCGCGGCCCGTAGAAGGGTTTTGATCCCCTTTTCCGCGGAGAGCCGCCCCATGTACAGGCCGTAGCGGCCGGCGCGGAACGAAGGGCGGTACGCGGAGAGATCGATCGTGTAGGGCAGGTGCCGGATCCGGTCGGGCCGGATGCCGCCCTCCTCGAGCTTGCGGCCCATGAACCGGCTCGGCACGAGAAAACGGTCGATGCCGCGCTCATAGAACCGGCCCGCCTTGTGGAACGACGTTTCAGCCGCGAGCAGAAGCGTCGCCCAGAACGAATCCTTGTGGCACCGCTCCGCGAGCGCGCGGCAGTAGAATCCGCCGAGGCACTTCTCGCAGACGCGGTTCCGGCCCATGTGGTAGAGTCGGTAGGTCGGGCACACCAGCTTGTACGTGTGAACCGTCTGCACCACGGGAACGCCCGCCCTCCGCAGGACCGGGAGTATGGAGGGCGAAATCTGGTGATCGATCATGTGCAGGTGCGCGATGTCCGGCCGGGTGTCGCGCACCAGGCGGCCCAGCCGGTCCGCGGCCTGGGTCGACCAGAAGATCCGGCCGATGGACTGCAGGCCGACCCGCGCCTTCTGCGCCGGACCCCGCGCGTCGAATTCGATGCGGTCCACGAAATACCGGTCGTACGGCGTCGGAAAGTTGTCCGGGTGCCGCATCGAAAAAGGGATGACCGTGTGGCCGTTCGCCTCCAGCACGGCCTTCAGGTCGAAGAAATACCGTTCGGCTCCCCCCCGGACGAAATAATATTTGTCGGACAGGAGCACCTTCATGGGGACTGTTTGAACGCCTCCACATAGAGCGATTCCTCGGGCCGGTTGTCCAGAGTTCCGGCGTCGGGGGTGACTCCCTGCCGGTACGCGCAGCGTTTCACCGAGGCGAATCCGCCCTGGATCAGCGCGTCCGTCAGGAGTTCCTCGTCGTACAGGTAACGGTGATAGGTGTAGTTGTCCTGTTTCGATTCATTGAAGAAATACCCGAGGGAGAGGCGCTTCTCGCCCTTCCGGTAAAGATCCATGGCGTGCGCCAGGTCCGGAACGGCCACGCGGAAAACGCCGCCCGGCTTGAGCACCCGCACCGCCTCCCGTATCAGCCGTTCCGCCTCGTCCCGGTGCAGGTGTTCCAGCAGGTGGGAGGCGTACAGGAAATCCACGCTTCCGTCCCGGAACGGTATTCCATAAGTCAGATCGTGGTGGATGTACCGGTTTTCCTTCAGGATCCGCGTGTACGCTTCCCGGGTGAACTCCTGATTCGAGGTCTGGATGACCCGGTACAGCCAGTGGATCACAAAATCAGGCCATGTGGAAAAAAATGCCCGCAGGTGGCCGTCCACGTTGTACCAGCCCGGAGCGACATGCAGACCCGCCCCGAGGTTGACTTTTACAACCCCTTGATCGGGTTGAATTTGACGGCCCCTTTTCAGCCGGCAAATCGCCTGGGTCAATTTGTCGTGTATCAATTTCAGCATAGGATAACCTTTTAATTATGATGCAATTTTCCTGCCAGATTTTCGGAAAAAGGAGGGGATGTCAGGATTGTGATGGGTCCCGGACAGGGGAGGTCCCGTCCGGGCCGGACCTGGCGCGAAGCGCCCGGGTCCGCTCGGCCCGGTCGAGTATGTTCTTCGCGGCCAGGAGCATGCCGCTGTAAAGGCAGATCTGGTACATGAGCGAGTACTCGTGGATGTCCGGCCCCGGAATCAGAAAAACCATCAGGGACAGGATCCCTCCCAGGATTCCCATCGAGACCTGGGTGACGAAAGGATGCTGCATCCTGTGATTCAGCACCCTCCAGGCGAGGGACAAAATGCTGAGGAACCAGCAGACGAAGAGGATCCCTCCCGGAATCCCCAGTTCGGACGCGAGCAGCAGGTAGGAATTGTGCACCATCCAGGCCACCACGTACGCGCTGTCCAGCGATTTCTCCTCGGGCGTCAGGTAGTCCCACGAGACTTCCTGGTAATTGCCCAGCCCGACGCCGTGAAGCGGATTTTTGGCGATGATGCGGTACGCGACGTTCGCCTGGGAGAACCGGGATTCGTACGCTTTCTTCCGTCCCGCGCCGAACTGATCGACGATGTGCTGGTTGTACCGCAGCAGAAAAACCGCCAGAAAGATTCCGAATACCGCGAATGTCCAGTTCGCCCGGGGCCGGAACCGGGCGCGGGTCATGCTGAGGAGAGACACGAGGAGAATGCCGGTCACCGCGCCGATCCAGGGTCCCCGCGCATACGTGGTGTACAGCGCGATCAGGCCGAACACCGAGACGGCTCCGTAGTAGACCGCCGTGCCGACCTTGGACGGCCGGTAGTAGAGGAACATGCGCAGCGAGAGGCTCAGCGCCATGGCCACGTAATTCGCGTAAAAGGCGGGCACGAAGAACGTGCCGAACGTCCTCCAGTCCACGCGCCAGGCGGGCCTTTCCCCGAGGAACCAGACGCCGAGCGCCCCGAATTTCCACTGGTAGATGCCGAGCAGGGACTCGATGAGCAGTCCGGCCAGGGTTCCGTTCACGACGAGCCGCAGGTCCCGGACGTCGCGGATGTTGTGGACGAGCACCACCATGAGCAGGTAGCCGCGCATGTACTTGGAGATTTCCGCGATGGCCCATCCCGGCTGTTTGCTCCAGGCGGCCGACGCCAGGCCGAGCGCGATGATGGCCAGCAGAAACCCTCCGACGGGCGGCTGGGAAAAACGGATCCGTCGGCCGGAGAACACGCTGACGGCCAGCAGGGCCAGAATGGGCAGGTCCGCCAGCATCAGGCCGGTGTAATGGTAGAAGACCCATCCCGACGTGAAGACGTACATGAAGGAAGCCATCCCCAGGTAGTACCGGCGCACATCCCGGAGGAAAGCCGGAACGACCGCGAAAAAGACGAGGGACAGGGCGATGAATATTATTTTCGAGAGATCCATGAACCCCCTTGGGATGCGGCCCGTCCGGAGAGGCGGTCCGCGGCGCGGACGGCCGCCACCGACGCGAACACGATGCAGAACGGAATCAGCGGAATGCGGTACCTCGGAACGAAGTGAACCGCCGTGAACAGCAGAACCGAGTACGCGAGCAGGGCGGTCAGGGGCAGCCACTGCCGCCACCGGCCGGACGTGATCCATACGCCGGCGGCGCCCAGCACGAGCACCGGATAGTAGGAAAGTCCGAGCATCAGCAGCAGGAGCGGGTTGGTCCGCCGGCTCCTGCCCGTCGGGACGTTCTCGTAGACCTGAAAGAAGGCGCGGAAAGCCTTTCCGAGACACACCTTCACGTACCCGAGCGGCCGGCTCCGGATGTTGCGGATCGCGTCCGCGATGAGCATGCGGTCCTTCTCGGTCTCCGTCCTGGCGCCCTTGGTCAGCGCCCGGATGGCCTCCAGGGACTCGCCGTGGCGGTGCCGCCCGCCCCGGCTGACGTCGCTCCCGATCCAGAACTCGTTCCCCGCGCCCGTGGTGACCGGTATGAATTCGTGAAAAGCCAGGGCGTTCCGCACCGTCCAGGGCAGGACGACCGCCGCCATGACCGCCGCGGACAGAACGACGCGCTTCCAGCGCTTCCGGAGTTCCGCGTCCGCGAGGCAGATCAGGAGCAGAAAAACCGGGAACATCAGGAGGATGTTCCGGATCAGGACGCTGACGCCCAGCAGCAGGCCCGCGACGATCCAATCGCGCCTCCGGTCGTCCCGGAACGCCGCGAGCAGGAAGACGAACGCGAGCGCCTGCGCGAGGATGAACAGGGTTTCCGTGTACAGGTAACCGGTCATCACGATCAGTTCGGGATAGACCGCGGTCCAGGCCGCGGCGACCAGGGCCGTGCGGCCGTCCAGGTTGCGCCGGGCGGCCTTGAAAACGACCCACGGGAGCAGTCCGCCGATCAGGGCCTGGATGACCTTGACCGCGATCGCGTGGAATCCGAAAAGGCCGTACACGCCGGCCAGGAACGCGGGATAGAGCGGCGGCACGAAGGCCGTGGGCTTCCGGACGTACTCCCAGAACGCGTGCCTCTCCAGCAGGAACTTCGCGACCCGGTTGTAGCGCACCGAATCGCCGAGGTTCTGTTCCGTGAAACCGGAGAAAAACAGGACGAAGGCCAGCCGGATCAGCACGGCCGCCAGGACGATCCACGCCAGCGCGCGGAGGGTCCGGTCCGTTTCCCGCCGTTCGGAAATCCGCGTCATCGGCGGGCTCCGCGCCTGCCGGCCGGCCTCTTCCGGCCGCCGGAGCGTTCCAGCCGCAGTCGGTCCACCTCCTCGCGCAGCAGGGCGAGATCCTGCGCGAGCGTCTTGTTCTGGCTGGTCAGGGTCGAAAGCACCACCGAATAGTGGAGGGCGATGACCAGGCCGCAGAAAACCGCGGCCGCGAACAGGGCCGAAGGCGGATAGAAAATCCCGATCCACGCCGCGAAACTCTTCAGCAGCTGCGTCCACACCGAGAGCGCCAACATCAGCACCGCCGAGGCGATCCAGAGGATGGAATACTTTTCCTGGAGCCGGTTCTTGCGGATGAGCTGGAAGATCACGGCCAGGAGAATGAGCCCGAGGCCCACGGCGGCGATCGTCATGCGGGTCTGCATAATCCCTCTATCGGTTGGTTCTGGCCTTGAAACAGTCCACGAATATCGCGAGCAGCACCTTGATCATGTAATAGACCGAGCGGAACGAGGAGATGGAGGAGCGGCCGTGCCCGCGCTCGCGCATGCGGATCGGCACCTCCCGTATTCGGAACCCGTTGCGGCCGAGCAGCACCACGGACTCCGGCTCGGGATAGTCCTGCGGGTAATTCTCCGCCAGAAAGCCGAGGGCCCTGCGGTTGTAGGCCCGGAACCCCGACGTGTTGTCCGTGATGGTCTGGCCCAGCACCCACGAGTTGACGCGCTCGAAAACGCGCGTGCCCACCCGCCTCAGCCGCGTGGTCGTGTAGCCCCCGGCGCTCAGGAACCGCGAGCCGATCGCGACGTCCGCTCCGCCCGGCCCCAGCGCGGCGAGCAGGGCCGGGATGTCGGACGGCACGTGCTGTCCGTCGCCGTCGACCTGCACGGCCGCGTCGTACCCGTTGCGGACCGCGTAGCGGAATCCCGTCTGCACCGCGCCGCCGATGCCGAGATTGTAGGGCAGGCGCACCACGGTCGCGCCCGCGGCGGCCGCCTTCTCCGCGGTCCGGTCCGAGGATCCGTCGTCCACCACCAGCACGTCGACTTTCGGCCGCACGGCCAGAATCTCGGCCACCACGCCCGCGACGCCGCCGGCCTCATTGAAGGCGGGGACCACGGCCAGCACGGACGGGGACGCTTTTTTCCGCGTCATCGCCCCTCCCCCGCCGCTTCGGATTCGACCGGCTCGACGCGGTACACCACCGTGCGGACTCCCCGCGGCCGGTCGGACGCGTACACGAGACGGAGCCCCTCGGGCGGCGCGCCCTCCGTGAGAAGCGGCGCGAGATTGGGGAACCAGAACAGGGTTCTGGAGCTGAACACCACGTATTCCACCCCCCGGTACCGGGCGTAGGCCAGGTTCCGCGAAACGTCGTCATAGGAAAAGGACGCGCCCTTGCGCATGTCGTACTGTCCGGCGTAAAAGTCCACGGCCTTGTTGAGGCTCATCAGCACCGGCGGCCGGCCGTTCGCGGCGCGGAGCCAGCGGCCCGCCTCCTTCAATTCGACCGGGTCCGCCCAGGCGCCCGCGGAATCGGACCGGATGCCCGCCAGGCGCGCGGTTTCGGGAAGGAGTCCGAACACGACAATCCCGGCCGTCGTCACCGCGGCCGCGATTCTCCCCGCGGCGCGCGGTCCGGCGATCCGTCCAGGCTTCCGGCCGAAACGCACCGGAAAGGATTCGGACAGGAAAAGGGCCGTCCTTTCCGACAGGAAGACCGCGCCCCGTCCGATCCACGGCAGCATGAGCGGGAACAGGGGCAGAAAATACCGTTCGTTCACGTGGAACATCGGGATCACGGCCAGCCAGAAAAAAGCCGGAAAGGCCAGCAGGTACGCCGCGAAGCCCCAGCGCCCGGGCGCGGTGAGTCCGCCGGCCAGGCCTGCCCCGAACAGCGCCAGCAGAAGGGCCGAAAAAACCTGGGGGATGTACTGCTTGAGAACGCGGTAGTAATTCCTCGCGAACTTGACCGCGGTCCGCGAGAGGGGAATCTCCGCAACGCGTTCGCGGCCCCCCTCGACCGCGGCCAGTTCCCGGAGCGTGCCGGAATGATAGGCCATGTCGACCGGCAGGTGCCGGTTGTCCGGGGTCAGGTGATAGAAGGGATCCGGGTTGGATTCATCCTGAAAATAGACCGCGGACTCGAATTGCTGGTTCACCGAACCCTTGGTCGAAAGCGTCCAGGCGCCGGTCTCGGTCCGCAGATAAACCCAGTACGGCGCCGCCAGAATCAGGAATCCCGCGGACGCGCACGCCGCGGCCGCGGCCGCGCGTCTCCGGTCCGTCCGGCTGAAGAGGAAGACGAGAACCGCGGCCGCCAGAAAGACCAGGAGAAATCCGATGCCTTCGGGCCGCACGAGATACGCCGCGCCCCAGAGGAGACCGGCGGCAGTTGCGCTGAGTCCGGATTTCCACCCGGGTCCGGCTTGAATGGACGCGGTCAGGGCTTTCCACGCGATCCAGATCCCTCCAAGTCCCAGGGCCGAAAACAGGGTTTCCGGCATGACATTGGTGGAGGCGAATGCCAGGGGAGGGTAAAACGCCGCGAATCCGGCGGCGATCAGCGATTCCCTTTTCCCGAACAGGGCGCCGGACATGCGGAACACCAGCCACACCGTGACGCACGCGGACAGCAGGTTCACCAGCCGGCCCGCGGTTTCCAGATTCCCGGTCAACGGCTTGAATAACGCGATGACCAGCGGAAAGAAGGGCGGCCAGTACGGGTGCAGGAGCCCGGTGAATCCGCGTTCGAGAAAGGACCCGGCCAGCCGGAGGTAATGGGGCTCGTCGAAGCTCACCGCCTGCCGGAACGCGAGGATGAGCACGACGCGGACAATCGCGGCGCCGATCAGAATGGCCGCGGGCCTGGCGTCGATGCCGCCGCCCGGCCGGGTCGGGACCGCCGCGTCCCGCTTCGCGGCAGGGACCGGACGGAGCGGCCGCCGGCCGCTTTTCGCCCCGGTCTTTTTCCGGCCTGTGGATTTCATCAAAGGGGTCTCCATTGTCCCGCGGCTTCCATCTGGCCGCGAAGGGTTTTCAGCGCCTCCTCCGCGGAGGACAGGGTGAAGCCGAATTCGGCTTTCAGCTTTCCGGAATCCAGGCCGGAGCGGAGCGGACGGGGCGCGGGCTGGCGGAAAGCGGCGCTGGTGGTCGGCCGTATCAGCGACGCGTCCAGGCCGAACACGGACGCGGTCTTGACCGCGAAATCGAAACGGTTCAGCCACTCCGAACCGGCCGCGTGGTACAGGCCCGACGCGCCGCGCTCGACCAGCAAAAGTACGGCCCTCGCCAGGTCGTCCGCGAGCGTCGGGTGGCCGAACTGGTCGGTGACGATCGAGACCGGCTCTCCCGCCGAGAGTTTTCGGACCAGCCAGGTGACGAAATTATCCCGACTCCCCGGGGCGAAGCCGAACAGCACCATGGTCCTCGCGATCACCGCGTCCGGAAGCTCCTCGCGGACGGCCCGCTCGCCTTCGAGCTTGGTCCGGCCGTAATGGCTGATCGGATTCGGTTCGTCCGTCTCCGTGTACGGCCCCGCGGTTCCGTCGAACACGTAATCCGTGGAGATGTGCGCCATCCGCGCGCCCAGCCTCCGGCACGCGGCCGCGACGTGGCGCGCGCCGCCCGCGTTGACGGCGAGGGATTCCTCGCGCCGCGTTTCGCATCCGTCCACGTCCGTGAAAGCGGCCGTGTGGATCACCGCGTCCGGCCGCGCCCGCCCCAGAACGGCCGCGACCTGTTCCGCGGACGTCACGTCGCACCGGGCGTAGGCTTCGGCGGAGGACCCGGCGGCCGGGCCTTCCTGAATGTCCAGGGAAACCGTGCGGAACCGGGACGCGGCCGCTTCCAGCACCTTCAGGCCCAGCAGTCCGTTTCCGCCCGTGACGGCCAGCGTCTTCATCGCCTCCCCGCCAGGGAGCGGAACAGCCGCTCGTACCGTCCGGCCACGCCGTCCCACGAATACCGCTCCTCCGCGCGCCGTTTCGCCACCCGGCCCAGAGTCCGCACCCGGGCCGGCCGGGCCAGCAGGCTCCGCATTTTCTCCGTCAGGGTGCGGATGTCGGACGCGCGGAAATAGACGCCGGCGTCCCCCAGCACCTCGCGGTGCTCGGGCACGTCGTTCGCGAGAATGCAGTTGCCGTGCGCCATGGCCTCGAGCAGGGCCGGATGCGTGCCCCCGACCTCGGTGGCCTGGATGTACGCGTAGGCGTGCGACTGAAACTCGTGGTAGCCCCGGCCGAACACGTATCCCGTGAACACGATCCGTTTGTCCGCCGTGGCCTTCAGCTCGCGGATGTAGGCGGAACTGAAGGGCGCGTCGCCCACGATCACCAGGCGGCGGTCCGTCTCCAGGCGCTCAAAGGCGCGGACCACGGCCAGGGCGTTGTTCTCCGGCTCGAGCCGGCTGACGTACAGAAAATACCGTCCCGGCCGCACCCCGAAACGGTCGAGCGCTTCGGTGGTCCGGACCCGTTCGGCCTGCGCGCCGTAGGGGATGAAAACGCTTTCGCGGCCGAACCGGCTCAGGTAGTACCGCCGCACCACTTCCGCGTCCGTCACCACCGCGTGCGGCAGAAGCGTTGACAGGTATTCGGACATGCGGTACACCGCGCGGCCGAAGGAATTCCACTTGCCCCTCTGCCATTCCAGGCCGTCGACATTGAGGGCCACCCGGTGGCCGGTCAGGCGCGGCCCGATCGTGCAGATCGCGTTCGCGCTGTTGCAGAACAGCAGGGCGTCGTACCGCCGCCACATGACGTGGCCCGCGGACAGGGCGGTGTGCACGGGCGTGTCGAGGTACTTGTGCATGATCGTCGGCAGAAGCACGAGCCGGACGCCGCGGTACCGCCGGGCCCGCGTCCGGATGTAATTCGAGCGGCCGTACACCGTGACGTCGTGCCCGCGTTCGGCCAGGCGCACGGACAGCTGCTCCGCGAAGGTCTCGAACCCGCCGTAATTCGCCGGTATGCCCCGGGTGCCGAGAATGGCGATGCGCATGCGGCGGCCTCCTATGCCGATTCCGGCGGCGGGGACGGCGCCGGACCCGGAGACCGTGTAAAAACCTTCAGGTCGTCGCGCCGCAGTTCGCCCGTGGCCAGCAGAATGCCGGCGAAGACGGCGGTTCCCGCGGCCGCCGCCGCCATGAACCACGGCCCGCGGACGGGCGGAAGAACCAGGCAGGCCAGAAGCCCGGCCGTCGCCATGCCGATGCGGCCGATCGAGGCACCGCCGGGAAGGGCCGCGTATTTGGCCAGCACGTCGGCCGCGCCCCAGACGCAGGCGAGTCCGATGGAGACCAGCGACGCCCAGGCCGCGCCCCGGGCGCCGAACCGGGGCGCCAGAACCGCGATGAGGACCAGATCGGCGGCCACCGAAGCGGCCGCGATTCTGGAGGACTGGCGGGGCCGTCCGTCCGCGCTGATCAGGGTCAGGAGCATGTTCAGCACGGCCATGGCCGTCATGGCCCAGGCCAGTATGCCGAGCAGGGGCGCCGCCGGAAGATACGCCTCCGGAAACAGAAGAAGCACGATCTCCCCTCTGAACACGGTGATCATCAGGCAGAGGGGAATGAGCATGAACGCCGCGAACCGGATGGCGTTGGCCATGGTCCGGCCCGCCCGTTCGACCGCGCCCGAGGCGAGCGCCTCCGAAACGACCGGCATGAGCACGGCCGAAAGCCCGGCCAGGCCGTAATACGGAATGCGGGACAGGGTCGCGGCCACGTAGTAATGTCCGCTGGCGGCGTCCCCGAGAAGCGCCCGGACCGACCAGAGATCGACGGACATGAGCAGCTGGGTCATCAGCGAATACAGGAGCGCGGGCAGGGCGAAACGGACCAGTTCGCGGCCGTAACGCGGCGGCCGGGATTTCCGGTCGTCCATCAGCGCCCAGGCGAAGGCCAGCGAGAGGGCCGATCCGAGAATGTTGCCCGTGAACGCGGAATCCAGCGCCGGACGCAGCCGGCACAGCAGCAGAACCGACCCGAGCTTGGCCAGGCCGTAGAACACGTAACAGGCGCCCTGCCTGCCGAACGCGCGCCGGCCGTTGTGATACGCGACGACCAGGTGGAAAAAGCCGTAGAACGGCAGGTTCAGGAAAGCCAGCCGGAAATACGGCGTCAGGTGCGGATCCCTGAAAAAACCGGCGAAGAGCGGCGCGGCGAGGACGAGCAGAGCCGTCAGGCCGGCGGTCACGGCGGCCTGGATGCGCAGCGCGGCCTGGAGAATGGAGCGGGATTCGCCCCCGTGCGCGGACGCGTACTTCTGCACGGCGAACGGCAGTCCGGTGATGACCAGAATCTCGATCCAGAGCAGGACGGTCATCACGGTGCCGTAATCGCCGAAGGACCCCAGGGGGAACCAGCGCGCGAGAACGAGATTGAGGCCGTATCCGGTGACGAGAATGGCGAACCATCCGGCCATCAGGTACAGGGCGCCCCGCTTCAGGCTCACGGCCGGCCCTCCGCGTCCCTGGGCCACCGGAAGGTCAGCACGGTGCCGTGCGCCGTGGCCGCCGGCGGTCCGAGACGCTCCGTCAGAAAAGCGCGGATGTCGGGCGTGACATGCGCCGTGTTCTCGAAGTGGAAGGACGTGACGAGTATCCACCCGCGGTCACGGCCCTCCACCAGGGCCCGGAGCGAATCGAGCGACGTCACGCAGGGCACGCCCGCGTACACGTCCAGGATGCGGCCCTGGCCGTCCCTCGGAAAGTTTTCCATGACGGACTGCTCGGCCACGGCCCGGTTCAGGCACCAGTCGGAGCGGAGGCCGTAGTAGAGCGCGGCCTGCGGCAGGCTGGTGATCACGCAGTCGCCCTCCCGCATCGCGGCCCGCGCGGCCGCGGACGCCTCGCGCCATTCCTCCGGCGTGACCGCCGTGTTGGTGACGCCGTCCGGCAGAAAGGGGATGTGCGCCGTGATGCGCAGCCAGGGGGACACGACAAACACCGAGGCTGCGGCCGCGGCCAGCAGGAGACGCCGGAACCCTTTCCCGATGCGGTCCATCTCGCCTTCGATCAGGCGGACGAATCCGAAGGCCGCGATCATGAGAAAGAACGGATACACGAAAAACAGGTACGTCGGCTCGCGGTGGCTGAACACCAGCGTCAGCATGGCCAGCGGCGCGGCGAACATGCACCAGACCAGCCAGCCGCCGCGGATCGGCCTGGAGATGAGCATCAGCGTGCCGATGAAGAACAGGGCCGCCAGGGGAAAGCGCTGTCCGGAGACGAGAAAGTCGAGCAGGAGCGTCCGGATTCGGGCCGCGGATTCGCCGGCCGCCCACGGCGGCGTGTAAAACAGGAAATACGACGCGGTCGACCGGACGCCCGGGAGCAGGAGCAGGGCCGCGGCCGCGAGGACGGAGAGGGCGGCCGCGGTCGCGTACTTGTTCCTCAGCCGGTTCCGGCCCCGGCCGGCCGATCCTTCGGCCGCGGCCGAGCCGAGCCAGTACAGCCAGACGCCGGGCAGGAGAAGCGCGACCAGCGGATGGACCCAGAAGAACGCGGCCGCGGTCACGGCCGCGAATCCCGCCAGCCATGGCAGGGAAACGCCCTGGCCGGAGATCCGCTTCAGCAGGCCGGACGCGGCGGGACGCTCCGGGCTTGTCGGCCGTTCGAAGCCGTTCAGGAACATCCACGCGAGGCAAAGCGTCAACGCCTGCAGGAGGGTGTACATGCGGGCGGTGCGGGACCATCCGACTTCGAAATGCGAGAATGCCGTGAAAAACGCGGTCATCAGTCCGGCGTTCGTCCCGAAGAGCCGGCGGGCCAGGCCGTACGCGGCGCAGATGGACAGGATGCCGAACAGGGCCGACGGGAGCCGCGTCGCCGCCTCGTTCATCCCGAACAGGCGGTAGGAAAGGGCCGTGGTCAGGGTCAACGCCTGGGCGCGTCCGTCCTGCTTGCCCGAGGGAAAGAGATCCTTCCCCGCCTCGTTCCACGACCGGGCCGAGTAGTGGGTGTTGAGCTCGTCGACCCAGAGGCTGGCCGCGCCCAGGTTCCACAGGCGGAGAAAGCCGCCGGCCGCGAGCAGACCGGCCAGAATCAGGACGCGGAGCGTCCGGTTCTCCGTTGTCCATCGGACGGATGGGGTCATTTGATATGTCCCTCTTTGGATGCGCCCGGGTTCTCGGTGCTCAGCCCGGAGCGGTGCGGGCCCCGGATGAATCCCCAGGTGTACCACAGGAGCCCCAGGAAAATCAGGGGGTACAGGCCGAGGTACCGCAGGAACAGACCGCGGTCCGATTTCAGCAAACGCAGTCCGATGGCCGCGGTCCGGAATGCCGGGATCAGGACGACCAGAACGGGCCATCGGATCAGGAAATGGCCGTGCCGCCGCGTCCGCCGCCGCGTCTCGGCCGCGCCCTCGCCCAGGGCGGTCTGGTTCCTGAGGAAGTGCGCGAATCCGGTCCGGTTCATGTGCGTGATCCGCGCTTCCGGCACGAACCGGATGCGGTTCCCCAGGGCCAGGGCCCGGTCGCAGAATATGGTGTCCTCGCCCTTCATGAAATCGGGGAACCCGCCGACCGCGTCGAACACCGGCCGCTCCACGGCGAGATTGCATGAGGGCAGGGCGCCGATCTCCCGGCCGGGCATGCCGGGGTTGATCTCGTTGAATTCCAGCAGGTATTCGGCCGTGCCGACGGCGCTGCGGGGCGTGCCGTTGACGACACTGCCGCCCGCCACCCGGGTTCCGCCGTTCACGGTTTTCCACAGCCGGTCCAGCCACCCTTCGTCCGGCACGCAGTCGGTGTCCGTGAAACACACCACCCGGCCCCGGGCCATGCGGCCGCCGATGGACCGGGCCCGGCCGGGCAGGGTCCGCTTCGCGAGCTGAACCACGGTCACGTCCGGATGGCGGCGGTGGATCATTTCGTCCACGGGCTCGGGCGAACTGTCGACCACGATCACTTCAGCCGAGAGGCGCGCCGACTGCCGTTTGACCGCGTCCAGGCAGCGGAGCACGGAGTCGCCGGGCTTGTACGAGGGGATGACCACGGACACGTCCGGTTTTCCCGGCCGCGTAACGCGGCGCGCCGTCTTCAGGGGGTCCTTTTTCACCCGGGTCCCCTTAATCCGGCGCCTTTCCCGGCCGGCCGCCGCCGGCCGAGCGTCTCGATGGCGGCCACGATGTCCGACCAGGCCGGGTCCGGCCCCCTCGGACGCGCCGGTTCCGGACCCGCGGCGACGGACAGCATGGCGCGGGCCAGGGCCCCGGGATCCCCGGGCGGAACGACGCGGCCCAGGCCGGTCCGCTTCACGTTCTCCGCGAGACCGCCGACGTCCGTGACCACGGCCGGCCGTCCCAGGGCCGCGGCCATCTGGGGCACGCCGCTCTGCGTGGCGCTCCGGTAGGGCAGGACGACCGCGTCGCAGGCCGCGAAGTAGACGCCGACCTCCTCATTGCCCACGTACCGGTCCACGATGCGCACGGCGTTTTCGAGTTTCAGCTCCCGGATTCTCTCGCGGGTTTTCCCGACCGGCTCCCAGAATTCACCCACCACGAGCAGGACCGCGCCGGGCCGCCGGGCCGCGACGGCCGTCATGGCGTCCAGCAGGAGGTCGAGCCCCTTGTAGGGCCGGACGAATCCGAAAAACAGGAAAACCGGCGCGCGGCCGCCGATATCCAGTTCGGCCCGCGCCTGGCGCCGGCTCCCGCGGTACGGGGGCAGGCTGGGATGCGGCGCGATGGGACAGCGGATCACGGCCGCGCCGGGCCGCAGGCCGAGCAGGCGGCCGCGGTCCGCCTCGCTGTGCACGACAAAGCCGTCGGCCGTTCCGAGCGCGGAACGGGCGATCCGCTCCAGGACGGCGTTCGTCTCGTGCGGCAGAACGTTGTGGCAGACGAAAATCACCGGCGCGGGGGGGGGGGGGGGGG